>NZ_BAAFGR010000122.1:0-24719 GCF_041154655.1 Nocardia sp. JMUB6875 | reverse complement strand
TCTCCTTCCCCCGCGCCCAATCCGACCAACTCGCAGCCCGCTGGTCCCCCACAGCCCAGCCCTACTGAATCAGCGTCCGCGGTGGCTGCGCCGACCGCGCCGCCGGGGCTCGGGATGCAGCAGCGCCGTGAGCGGCCCGGAGTATCCGGAGGCGACGAGTTCGACCATGGTGCCGAAGGTTTCGACGAAACGGGTAGCCGTACCGCGGTCGAAGCGAGCGGTCGGATACAGGAACGGACCCGCGATGCCGGTGGGCGCGCCGGTGTGGTCGTAGTTCTCGGTGAGACCGAATTCCAGATCGTGCTTGGCGCGCACGACGCCGGTCGGGAAGTCGGTGATCGACATGCCGCCCGGTGCGGCCGCGGGCGGGGCGGCGTCGGCGCGCTGCAGGATGAGGGTCGCTTGGAATAGCGGGTGGGCCGGATCCTGCGGAAGGCTGCGCTGCAGACGGGGATTCGGGGTGTCGGGATTAGCGAAGGCGGTCAGCGCGACCCGGCGGACCTGGTCGATCAGATCGTTCATATCGGTGGCGCGGTCGATCCGGATGCGCAGCAGCACATCGTCGGCGAGATTGCCGACCAGATCCGCGAGCTGCGGGTCGTCGCGGCCGGAGACGGCGGTCGCGACGGTCACGTCCGGGCATTTGGCGAAGGCGGCGACACTGAGCGCGAACGCGGTCTGCAGCAGCATGAACAGGCTGGCCCCGGCCTGCTTGGCGCGGGCCAGCAGGGCCTGGTGCAGGGGTGCGTCGAACCGCACCTGGACGATATCGCCGGTGGCGTCCGGGCGCGCCGAACGCGGCCTGTCATAAGGCAATTCGAGCGGTATCGGACGGCCGACGAGATTGTTGGCCCAGTACCGCAGCTGGGTGCTGGCGCGGCTGCACGGGTCGTCGAACGCGCCCAGATACTCGTGCTTCCACAGTGTGTAATCGATGAAGTCGACGGGCAGCGGGGTGAAGGCCGGGGCCCGGCCCGCGCCGCGCGCGAGATAGGCGGTGACCAGGTCGCGCATGAGCGGGCCGATGGACTGGCCGTCGAGCGAGATGTGGTGAACCACCAACGCCAGCACCACATCCCGGCTGCCCAGCCGGTAGATGCGGGCGCGGATCGGCAGTTCGGTCCCGAGATCGAAGGCGCGGCCGGAGAATTCGGCGATCCGCTCGGTCAGCTCACCGGGGAAACTGTCGACCACTCGGACATCCACGCGCGCCACATCGGCGTCCATCACCATCTGGATCGGCCCGTCGGCGGTCGCGGGATAGCAGGTCCGCAGCGGCGCGTGCCGCCGCACCACATCGTCGATGGCCGCCCGCAGCGCCGCCGTATTCACCACCGCGCCACGAATTCGAAACGCACGAGCAACGTTCCAGTCAGCGGACTGTCCGGCGGCCGCGGCGTGCCACATCCGTTCCTGCGCCGGCGCCAGCGGAATCCGTGGCGACCGCGGCATCCGCCGCAGCGGCGCCGACTCCTCCACAACATGCAGGAATTCCGCCACGTCAGTGGCTTTGCGCCGCTCCAGCGGCCCAGTCCAGACAGCAACAGGCCCGACCATCGACGCCGCCCTCTCAGCTTTCGACGAATCACACACCGTCGCCGGAGAGCCCGGCAGCACTGCGCGACGACGATCCGGCCCACGGTAGCAACGCCCCGGCAATTCCGCTGACCTAGAAAAGAGACCGGGGTCACTCAGCGTGGTCGGCGGCCGTTGGACCTCACGAAAACGAGAAGCCTCTGTCTCGAGGAGGCCGGTGATCCGTATTGGACAGCTGCTTTACACCCGCTGTCCACACCGTCCCGATTCATCCACACCCGCTACGAATTCGCAGGTCGGCGATCATCCGTTACCGCGGTGCCCTGCCACCCTGTAACCCGTGATCCGAACCCGAGCGGAACTGCTGAAAGAAGGGATCGCGCCCAGCACCATCGACAATCGGTGCAGACGCGGCGATTACCTGCGAGTGCTCCCGGGTGTGTTCTCCACGAAGCCACCGGATGCCATCGCCCGATGCCGAGCCGTGGTCGCCTGGCTGCCGCGAGCGGTCCTGAGTCATCGAACGGCCGCCTGGCTGTGGGGAATGCAGCCCGAGCCCGATCGGATAGAGGCGACGGTCCCGAGAGAGGTGAACCGGGAGACGCCGCCGTGGCTACACCTCTATCGGCGCGACATACCGGTGGAATGGATCGGCGAGGTACAAGATCTGCCGACCACACATCCGGCGCTGACGGTCCTGGATTGCGTCGGTGTGCTTCCGTCGAGCGAGGCCGATTTGCTCATCGACGAGAACATCGGCCGTAGGGTCCACCCGCAGGATGCGTTGCGGCTCTGCGATACCGGACTGCACGGGCGCGCGGCGTTCCGGAATCAACTGCGGGAGGCCGCGGTCAACGCGGCGTCCGAGCCCGAGCGGATCTTCGCCCGTGCGTTGAAACGGCGCGGGCTGAATTTGCTGGCGAACCACCCGGTCGGGCCGTACGTGTGTGATTTGGTCGATGAGCGATCGCGGACGATCGTCGAGATCGATGGGCGTGAATTCCACAGTGCGCCCTTGGTGTTTCGTCAAGATCGGCGCCGACAGAATCAGCTGGTCAGGGCCGGGTATTTGGTGCTTCGGTACGCGGCGGCCGATGTTTTGGAGCGGTTGGACCAGTGTGTGGAGGAAGTGGTGAGTGTGGTCCGGCGACGACGGCGGGGGCGGCCGGGGTGAGTGCGCGAATGGGCCTATTCCTACATTTTCGGGGGCTCGCGAGCAGGTTCCTGCGATCTTTTGGCTGTTTGTGTAGGAATAGGCCCATTCGAGTTACTGGGGAACGGGAATCCCAGCGGACCAGACCTGGCGGATCTGCCTGGTCGCGGTGATGTCGTCGAGGGGGTTGGCGTCGAGGAGGACGAGGTCGGCGCGGAGGCCGGGTGTGATGGCGCCGCGGTCGGACAGGTTGAAGTACTTGGCCGGGAGGGTGGTTGCGGCGTTGAGGGCTTCGACCGGCGACAAGCCCGCTCGGACCAGGAGTTCGAGTTCGTAGTGGAGGCTGTCGCCGAACTGGGGGTTGACGGGGACGCCTGAGGAGGCGTTGGCGTCGGTGCCGGCCAGGATCGGGGCGCCTGCGGCGTGCAGGGCGGTGACGTTGGCGAGGGCGGCGGCGAAGGCCTGGGGGACGCCGCGGGCGGCGGCCATGCCTTCCATCATGGTGAGGGTGGGGACGACCACGCGGGATTCGGCGGCGATGCGGTCGACATCGTGTTGCGGGAGGGGGTATCCCACGGGGACGTGGGTGATGATGTCGACGCCGAGGTCGATCGCCAGCTCGTATGCGCCGACCGCGGCCGCGTGGGCGATGACCAGCAGGTCGCGGGCGTGCGCCTCGGCGACAACGGCTTTCGCGGCGGCGGGGTCGGGGCCGCCCTCGCCGGGGGCCTCGAGGACCAGCTTGATGTAGTCGGAACCGGTGGAATGGCGTTGGGCCACCATGGGTTCGGCCTGGTCGAGGGTGCGGATGATGGCGGCCTCGGGCAGGAATGTGCTGTGCATGCCCTCGGGGCCGACGATGGCCAGGCCCGCGCTGCGGACGTCGGTGGTGCCGACGGTATTGCGCAGACCCGCCACGATGCCGGGATCGCAGGCCATGTCCAGCGCGGTCGTCACGCCGAAAGCGGTGAATCGGCCGGGGGATTCGGTGTCGTGGATGTGCACATGCGCGTCGATGAAGCCGGGGAGCAGGAACGCGCCCGCCGTGTCGATGCGCTGCGCGCCGGTGTCGTCGGTGCCGAGGACCGGGCCGTCGATGACGATGGTGGTGGGTTCGCCGAAGGTGCGGCCGTCGAAGACTCGGACATTGTCGAGCGCGGTCCGACCCGCTGGGCTTGAAGATGTCACCCGAACAGCTTCCACCCATTCCGGCCGGGCGGCACAGGGTTTGGATCAGCGTCGGCGTGGCAGCAGCCGGCGCGACACGTGTTCGGTCATGGCCTCGGCGATGGGCGGGACGGTCGGCGCCGGCCGCGCGGGTGGCGGCGGGGCCGAGCGGGCGTCGGCGGAGATGCGGATGAGCAGGGCCAGGATGATGTAGTTGGCCAGCAGCGAGGAACCGCCGTAGGACATGAACGGCGTGGTGAGACCGGTCAGCGGAATCAGTTTGGTGACACCGCCGACGACCACGAACAGCTGCCAGCCGATGGAGAACGCCAGCCCGCCGCCGAGCAGTTTGCCGAAGGCGTCGCGGGTGGTGAGGGCGGCGCTGAACCCGCGCACGCACAGGATCAGGAACAGCGCGAGCACCGCGCCCAGCCCGATCAGCCCGAGCTCCTCGCCGATGGTGGAGATGATGAAGTCGGTCTTGGCGAACGGCACGTCCTGCGGCCGCCCGCTGCCCAGCCCGGTCCCGGCCAGACCGCCGGTGCCCATGCCGAACAGGCCCTGCGAGATCTGGTATCCCGTCGTGTAATACGTGGCGAACGGGTCCTCCCACACCTGCACGCGCACCCGCACGTGGCCGAACAGGTTGTAGGCGATGATCGCGCCGACGGAGAACATGGCCAGGCCGACCAGCAGCCACGACGCCCGCCCGGTGGCGATGTACATCATGGCCAGCACGGTGCCGAAGATCAGCAGCGAGAAGCCCAGGTTCTTCTCGTAGACGAGCACGAGCACCGCGACGAAGGTGACCAGCAGCAGCGGGGCGAGGTCGCGCAGCCGCGGGAAGGTCATGCCCAGGAAGCGTTTTCCGGCGGTGGTGAACAGCTCGCGGTTGGCCACCAGGAACGCGGCGATGAAGATGATGAGCAGTACCTTGGCGAATTCGCCGGGCTGAATCGAGAATCCGCTCAGCAGGATCCAGCTCTTGCCGCCGTTGACCTCGCTGAACCGCGACGGCAGCAGCGCGGGAATGAGCAGCAGGAACACACCGGCCAGACCGCAGGTGTAGCCGTAGCGCGCGGGTTTGGTGTGGTCGGGGACGAGGACCAGTACCAGCACGAACAGCAGCATGCCCAGGCCGGTCCAGATCAGCTGGTGCGCGGAATCCGAGGACGGGATCGCCTTGCCCGCGTTCTTGGCGGTGGTCGCCTCGGCGCGGTCGAGCCGGTCGATGAGCACCAGCCCGACGCCGTTGAGCAGCACCACACACGGCAGCAGCACCGGGTCGGCGGCGGGGGCCCAGCGGCGCACGGCCAGATGCGAAACCAGCACGAACACCGTGAAAACTATGAGGGCGCGAATGCCTTGGCCGTCGATGCCGTTGCCGGTGGCCGAGGTCATGGCCAGATACGCGAAGGCGGTGAGGGCCAGCGCCGCCACGCACAGCAGTAGCTCGGCATTGCGCGGAACCCGCCCTCTCGACTTCGCCGGGGGAGGGCTGTGCCGAAATGCGCTCACACCGAACAGTATCGCGTCCGGTAGCGGATGAGGAGCCAAAGCAGCAGGGCTTCGGCTATGGCGGTGAACACGGTGAGGAACTGGCTGAAATAGCTTGCCAGCACATTCACCACGGTCAGGGACAGGATGTTGGACCAGATGCCCCACCGGACACCGATATCCACCCGGCCGCGGATCCACTGCCACGCGGCCACCGCGCAGCCGATGCCGACGAGCAGTTCGGCCACCGCCGCGATGCCCAAGCCCACCAACGATTTCCAGCCGTGATTCTGGGTGACATCGAGGAAATGGTTGAGCGCCGTCCACGGCGAATGCCAGCCCGCGAGCACGATGACGGCCAGCACCAGCCGCAGCAGCGTCCAGGCGGCATCGCCGATGAGTACCGCGATGAGCAGGGCCGCCATCAGTCGCTGCGGGAGCAGGGTGTCTTCGAAGCGCCGGTGCACGCGCCCCAGCCGGGTGAATCGGGAGGGTTCGGCCCGCCGGTGGCTGGTGCGCAGGTAGGTGCCGAGGGCGTCGCAGAGTTGCACGGTGTCGGGGCTGAAACCGCTGCGGTCCACGCGGTCGAGGTTGTCGAGGAGATAGTTGCGTTGTTCCAGGGTGATCGGCGCGCCCAGATCCATGCCGACCTGGGTGGTGACATCGGCGAGTACCAGCGCGGGTGGGCGGACCCGGCTGCGCGCGGCATAGCGGGCGACCAGCACGATCAGCAGGAAGGCCAGGTAGATGATGGGCGCGGCGAGCGGGAAGAAGTAATCGTTGTCCGAGGTGATGAACTTGCCGACCTCGTCGATGAACAGGCCCAGCCCGACGCCGGAGAGCATGGCCGCGGTGGTCAGGGCCGCGCGCCCGGCGAACAGGAAGATCACCAGACAGGCGACGACCAGCAGTAATCCGCCGAAGAGGGCGTGCGCGATGTGGTAGGTCTTGCCGCCGATCTTGGGATAGCCCGAGGCCATCAGGTACAGCCGGGTGATCACCACGGTGAGGCCGAAGCAGACCGCCATGATCGTCACCAACCGGCCCGATCCCGGCCGCCACCTCATCTTCGCCACCCGATCGCGGAACACGAATCCACCGTGACACAGAACCGCCGGTCGTGCGGATCGAACCGAACGCGGTGAACCGAATCAGGCGCTGTCCCGTTTCAACCACATCGGCGTGCCGAGCAATCGAGGTCCACCATGAGTGTCGATCACATAGGGCGCAGGGAGATCGTCGTCGCGGCGGGGGTGGTGATGGCGGCGGCCGCCTGTACGACGCAGCGCGGGACGTCGCCCACAGCCGCCACCACATCCACCGCGACGGCCACCACGGGCGCGCCGCTCACCACCGCGGAACCCACCACGACACCGGCGCCGAGCTCGGAAGCGCCTGCGGCGGAACCGGGTCCGGCGCCGATCGACGGGACCGTCCTGGCCGCCGCATCCCAGGTGCCGGTCGGCGGCGGCGTGATCCTCGGTGACACCGTGGTCACCCAGCCGAATGTCGGTAACTACCTTGCCTTTTCGACGGTCTGCCCGCATCAGGGCTGCGCGGTCAACTCTGTATCGGGCGGCGTCATCAATTGCCCTTGCCACGGAAGCCAATTCGCGCTCGACGGTTCCCTGGTGCGGGGTCCCGCCACGCGCGGTCTCGCGGCCCGCGAGGTCAATGTGCAAGCGGGCCAACTGATAGCGGGTCCCGCCCCCGCCCCGCCGGTGGCACCGGCCGCCGAACAACCCCAGGCGGCCGAGCCCGCCCCGGTCACGGTGACCGAGCCCGGCGCACCCGACAATGCCCTCGCCCGCACCTCCGAGATTCCGGTAGGCGGTGGCCTGATCGTCGGCAATACCGTTGTGACACAGCCCAATGCAGGAAACTACGTCGGACTCTCGGTGATCTGCACCCATCTCGGCTGCGCGGTCAACGAAATCTCGGGCGGCACTATCAATTGCCCCTGCCACGGCAGCAAGTTCAACCTCGACGGTTCGGTCGCCACCGGCCCCGCCACCCGCCCGCTGGATGGCCGCGAAGTATCCGTGCAGGGTGACTGGCTGGTCTCGGGCGCGGGCGACCCCAACGAGCCCATCCCACCCCCGAAACCCTGGTGGTGCGAGATCGTTCCGCCCGGCTGCCTGGGCTGCTGAGATCGTCGCACCAGACTCACTTGACCGCGATAGCTCGAATGGCGCGTAGTCGGCCGTCGGACAGGGCCTGGGTCAGGTGTTCGATCTTTTCGGCGAAGTTGGGGACGAAGACTTGGAGGCCAACGGGGTTCGGCGGGGCGGTCAGTACCATCCGCATTATTGTGGCTGCCTGGTCGGTGAGGTCGTCCCAGTGTTCGAGCGCGAAGCCCGAGCGTTCGAGGACCGCGCGCAGGGCGGCCGGTGTCAGCAGATGGCTTTGGTCCGGGCGGTCGGCCCAGGGTAGCGGGTAGTCCGCGACGGCGTCCTCGGCGACTGTGATGTCCCAGATGGCAAGCAGGCCAGCGGTATCCAGGACGCGATGCACCTCTCGGTACAGCGCGTTCTTGTCGGGGATGTTCATCTGTACGTGCTGGCTGAACACGACGTCGAAACTGCCTGTCGCGAAAGGCAAGTCGGTGACGTCGCCCTGCTGCACGACGATGCGGTCTTCGAGACCGACCAGGGTGTTGAGCCAGCGGGCTGTTTCGCAGTAGTCCTCGGTCAGGTCGACCGCGGTCACCCGGCAGCCGTAGGTGTCGGCGACGAAGCGGGCGGTGCCGCCGATTCCGCTTCCGGCGTCGAGTACCCGGCTCTCCGGGGTGGGCCTGGCGAGTTCGGCCAAGGCGCCGGTGGCGATTCGGCCCATGGTGTGGAAGTCCTCGACCAGGGCGAGGTCGGTGAGTTGTAGCGCCCCGAGGTCGCGGCCGGCGGCGATCAGGGCCTTTTCGATGTCGATTCTGGAGACGCCGGAGGAGTAGGGCGTGTCGACTGAGATGTCGTTCATATCAGCACTTTTCATTCGAAGGCTGGGATGCGGGCCAGAGAGTGACCACTGGTCACATCTGCCAGTATGCGAGCGCATGTGACCGCCGTCAACATCCGAGCCGACTGTGCGATGCTGGCTTCCATGAGTTCAGCGGGTCCCGAGCGACGGGCCACCTATCACCACGGCGCACTTCGCGCGGCGCTCGTCGAGGCGGGCATCGTCCTGGCACGCGAGGGCGGGCCGGACCGGGTGGTGCTGCGTGAGGTCGCCCGCGCGGCCGGGGTCTCGCACTCGGCCGCCTACCGCCACTTCGCCGATCGGGAGGCCCTGCTCGCCGAGGTCTCGCGGCACGCCCGCGCCGAACTCGCCGCCGAGATGCGGGAGCGCGTTGCTCGCGCCGACGATCCCCGGATGCGGCTGTACGCCGTCGGCACCGCCTACATCGATTTCGCGCTGACCCGAACCGGGCTGTTCCGCACCGCCTTCGGCGCGCATGCGACGGCGCCGCCGGAACCGGCCGACGACCCGCATCGCGTCCTGAGCCAGGTGCTCAACGAGGCGGCGGCGGCCGGGCTGATGGATCCGGAACTGCGCCCGGGCGCGGAGATCGCCGCGTGGGCGGCCGTGCACGGACTGGCCGATCTGCTCCTCGACGGCTCGCTGTCCGCCACCGGATCCGAGCTCGACTTCGCCGTCTCGCAGGTGCTCGGCCTCGTCAATCGGGGCCTGCTGCGCCCGGAGAGCTGATCGCAGATCCGGCTCTCACCCTCCTCTCAGCGATGACGTGGCAACCTCGAAGGTATGCCGTCCGCACCGCCAGCACAGGAAGCCGCGCCCCCTACGCACCTCCCGATCCGCTACCCCGATCGCACCCTCATCGGCGTCCTCGTCACGCTGGCGCTGACCGCGGCGATCCTGGTGCTCACCTGTGTGGTGCTCTGGTACAACGGCCCGGCCGGACCGGATTCGCCCTGGCTGCAATGGTTCATCGACCATCGCACCGAAACCTGGACCACCGTCGCCAAGGGAGTCAGCACCGCGGGCGACACCATCTCCGTCACGATCTACTCGACGCTGGCGGTCGTCCTGCTGGCCTGGCGCAGGTACTGGGAACAGGCGATCCTGATCGCGATCGCCGCGCTCGGCGCGGGCGCGCTCACCTACTTCGGCAAACTGCTGATCGGCCGCGACCGGCCGCCGGTGATCGACCACCTGGTCACCGAGACCAACCACTCGTACCCGTCGGGCCACGCGCTCGGCTCGACCGTGGTGATCGGCATCCTGATGGCCGTGGCCCTGCCCGTCTGGGGCCGCGCGACCCGCGTCGCCGCGGTCGTCCTCGCGACCGTCTTCGTGATCGCGGTCGGCCTGTCCCGCCTCTACCTGGGCGTGCACTGGCCGACCGACGTCCTGGCCGGATGGCTGGTCGGCCTGTGCTGGATCTCCTTCTGCCTCACCGTGCTGCCCCGGCGGATCCGCCGGGGCATAGAGACGAGGATCAGCGCAGCGTGACCGTGGTGGGCAGGCTGGCGAAACCCCGGTTGTTGGAGGCGTGAATGCGCTTCGAGGCGGCCGTGTCCACCTCGAAATCACTGACTCGGTTGGCGATTTCGGTCAAGGCCGTGCGCAGTTCGAGCAGAGCCAGATTGGAGCCCAGGCAATGGTGCCGTCCACTGCCGAAGACCAGCGACGCAGACGTATCACGGTCCAGGTCGTAGGTGTCGGGATCGGCGAACACCTCCGGGTCACGGTTCGCCGCACCGGTGAGCAGCAGGATGCGGGCCTCCGCCGGAATCGAAACACCGTGCAGCTCGATCGGTTCGGTGGTGGTGCGCAGCTGGGCCTGGGTGGCCGGATCCCACCGCATGGACTCGGCGATCCAGGCGTCCACACCGCCATCGAGCGCCCGGCGGCGCTGGTCGGGATGCAGTGCGGCGGCGTGCCAGGCATTGCCGAAGGTGAGCATGCTGGTCTCGATGCCCGCGCCGATCAACAGGATCAGGACGCCGACGATCTCCTCCGGGCTCAGCCGGTCGTCCCCGTCGGCGGCGTCGAGCAGACCCGAGAGCAGGTCCTCCTGCCGGGATTTCGCGCGCTCGATGGTGAGTTCGGTGTAGTAGCCGACGAGCGCGCCGATGGCCTGCATGGCCTCGGGCCGCAGATCGGTGGACTCCTCCTCGGTGTACATGATCTCCATGCCGAGCTTGCGCAGCATTTCCCGATCGTTCTCGGGCACACCGACCAGTTCGGAGATCACCTCGGTCGGGAACGGCCCGGCGAACTCGGCCATCAGATCGAAGCTGCCGCGCGCGAGCAGCGGTTCCAGCAGGCCGACCGCGATCTCGCGCAGCCGCGGCTGCAGCGACTGCACCCGGTGCGCGGTGAACGCGCGCGCCACCAGACCGCGCAGCCGGGTGTGCTTGGGCGGATCCATGGCCACGAAGGAGAAGAAGCGCTCGGCCTGCGGTCCCCAGAACGCGGGCTCCATGCGCAGGCCGTTCTTGCTGGAGAAACGCTCCGAATCGCGCAGCGCGGCGAGCACATCGGCGTGGCGCGAGAGCGCCCAGAAGTCGTCGTCCTCGTTCCGGTAAACCGGGGCCTCGCTTCGCAACCTGGCATAGTAAGGATACGGATCGGCGTGGACATCGAAATCGTATGGGCTATAGCGCAACTCCATGTTTCAGACACTAGCCGAAAAGAGTTGGGAGCGAAGTGAACTCGGATTCAGCGGCGGAGCGGATCGACACCACCAAGCCGCATCCCGCGCGCCGGTACGACTACTGGCTGGGCGGCAAGGACAATTTCGCCGCCGACCGCGAATCCGCCGACGCCGTGGCCGAGGCCTTCCCGACGGTGCAGCTCGCGGCGGTGGAGAACCGCAATTTCCTGCGCCGGGCCACCGCGTACCTGACCGCCGAGGCGGGCATCCGCCAGTTCCTCGACATCGGCAGCGGCCTGCCCACCGCGGGTAATGTGCACGAGATCGCGCAGGGCATCGCCCCGGAGTCGCGCATCGTCTACGTCGACAACGACCCGATCGTGCTGCTGCACGCCCGCGATCTGCTCAACAGCTCCCCGGAGGGCAAAACCGCCTTCATCGACGCCGATCTCCGTGACCCGCAGGCCATCCTGAAGCATGCCGACCTGCTGGCCACGCTCGATCTGAGCCAACCGGTCGCGCTCATGGTTGTCGCCGTCATGCATTTCATGACCGACGACAACCACCCCTACGAGCTGATCAGACAGCTCACCGAACCGCTCGCGCCCGGCAGCTTCCTGGTCATGTCCCACGCCACCAGCGACTATCTCGACGAGGAGGATCTGGAGCGGTCGAGCGAGGCCAACCAGCGCAGCGGCGTCCCCTTCCGGCTCCGCTCGGGCGCGGAATTCGCGAAGTTCTTCGACGGATTCGCCCTGGTGCCGCCGGGCATCACCGCCGTGACCCTGTGGCGGCCCGAGGAATACCGGCCGCATCCGCGCCCGGAGGCGGTCAGCATGCTGGGCGGCGTGGCCCGTATTCCCTAGCGATTCATTCCCTAGCGATTCCCTAGAGCCGGCCGATGTCCTTGAGCACCCGCCGGGCCTGTGCGAAGAGCATGCCGACATTGACCGACTTGCGGCACACCATCACCACGACCACGTCCTCGCGGCTCTCGGTGCGGATGAACAGGTGGGTGAGGTTGTCGCTGTTGACGAGAATCTCCTGGAAGTAGTGGCGCTCCAAGCGGATTCCGCGCCGCTCCTTCCAGATGTTCTCGATCATCACCACATTGCGGCCCTGGAACAGCTCCAGCGTGGCCGCGGCCAGCAGATCGAGCACCTCCTGCGGGTGGTTGTCGACGGTCTCGACCGCCAGCAGCATGCCGGTGGCCATATCGATGGCGCCCGCGGCGATGCAGTCGGGCACCTCCGATCTCAGCACCTTGACCAGCGTCGCGACCCGGTCGGTCATGCTGCCGGGTCCGCCGGCTCCGCTCGTAGTGTTCATTACGCCCTCTCTGTTCTTATCGGGGTCAAGAGCCGCTGCCCGCGCGCGGGCCGGGGCGGGCACGGCGGGAGTGCGTCGTTGATGCCGCTGGCGCCGCGGCGACGGCGCGGCAGCAGGAAGCGGACCGGACCGGCGCGATTCGGTTCGATCCCGGGCGCCTGTGGTTCGGCCGTCACCGGCGCGATGGCCAGCAGTTCGTCCTCGAGCATCCGGGCGACCTCGACGGTGACCGCGTACAGGCTGCGGCACAACAGCATCGAGATGTCCCGGCAGCTGCGCCGGCCATTGGCCCAGAGCAGGATCTCGTGGCGGCGCCCGCCGCCGGGAGCGCTGAGCAGCGCCCGCCCGCGCTCGGTGAGCGACAGGTGGTTGCGATGCGGTGAGACGCGCCCGTGGGCGAGCGCGCCCAGCCGGCGTTCGGTCTCCAGCAGCAGCCAGCCGGGATCGATGCCGGGCACCGGCGGCTGCTCGGGCCCGTCCGGCCCGGAATCGGGCTGCCAGCAACAACTTCCGATCCAGCCCGAAGCGATGGCGAAACAGCCGTCCAGCGCGGCCATCATGGCCACGACGCGGAGATCGGCCGGTCCCGTCGATGTGCGCCCGGGGCGCGCGAGCAATGCGCGCACCCCGGGCGCGCCGGGCGAATCCACCGTGACCACCAGGCCGCGAACGACATAGAGGTCTCCGCCCGGCTCCCCGGTCACCCGCAGCACCCCGGTGCGCGTGGTGACCGCGGCCTGCGCCAATTCCCGGACCAATTCCCCGGCGAATGCACGGCCCGGCGTCGGCAGTCGCCCGGATCCGGCGACGGTTCCCGTGGTCATGCTCGAACTCCTGGGAAATAGGCATGGCGAAATAGGCGTAGTGGCAGCCGGAAACAAACCGAGTGCGAAAAGCGCACGCCTGGTTGATATTTCGACGGTGAATCGCATCGAGCCCGCTCACCGCGTGTGGGATATCGTGACAGCCCAGTTGTTTTGGAGCAATGGATTCCGGTGAATCGATTACTTTAGTCCCATGAGTTCGGGTCAAGCGCGCTTGACCGTTGCATCACGGAAAGATATTGCCGCGCAATATGAACCGTCCGGTCGAGTTCATTAGCGCCGCGCGCCGACGCAATCGGCCAGCGCCAGCAAATCGGCGGCGGGCAGGCCGGACGCGATGCTCACGCTCGCCTGCCGGTGCGCGAGATCCCGGCCGAACCGGTCCAGGGCCGCCACCACCTCCGCCGGAGCGCCGGCCGACAGCGCACCGACGGCACACGCGCACGACAGCAGGGCCGAGCCCTTGTCCCGCTCCAGGCACACCTCGATGACCGCGTCCTCGAGCCGGGCGATCGCGCCCAGCGCGGCCGCCGGGGCATCGGCGAGGGTCCAGATCGCCAGGCTGTGCAGGGCGTCTCCCACCAGCACCGCGTCGTCGACGCCCCACAGCCGCCACACCGTCGGGCGGCCACGGCGCTCGGTGTCGCCGTCCATGACGTCCTCGTGGATCAGCGTGAAGTTGTGCACCATTTCGACCGCGGCCGCGGCGTGCAGGGCGGCGCGCGCCTGACCGCCCGCTGCCACGGCGGCGGCCAGCACCAGCGCGGGCCGCAGCCCCTTACCCGCGCGGTCCGCGGTGGCGGAGCCGTCGGCGGTGCACCAGCCCAAGTGGTATCCGGCCATCACCCGTAACTCCTCGGGCAGGGTGTCGACCGCGACCCGCATGAGCGGGGTGGTCAGGCGCTGGGCCCGGCGTAAGAGAAACCGGGCGCGGTCACCGGGTCCGATCGCGCTGTCCCGCTTGCCTTCCCGGCGGGAGAAGGCGGGATCGGCCGCTGTCGACGAACTCATGGCAACCTCCAGTGACTGTTGCGGACTCGCGGTCGCGGACGCCTCAGCGCCGGACCGCCGGATCGGCGAACACGCTGACGAAGGGGCCGTGCGGGCGGTGCGGCAGCGGCCGGGCCGCCCGCGGCGTCTTTTCGGCATAACGGCCGGTGCGGCTGTGCCAGTAGGCGTTTCCCGCCATGTGATGGCGCAGCCGGTCGATATGCGCGAGGGTCGCGCTCCGCACCGGCGCGGGCAGTCGGTGATCGGCGAAGAATCCCGGAATCTGCTCACGCACAATGAATTCGAATTGCCGCAAACGTTCGTTGGCGAGGTCGACGACGATATCGGCGGCGCGCTCGCGGGAACAGCCCAGGAACGATTGGGTGAGATACACCAGATTGTGCAGCTCGCCGTCGTATTCGATCTCCTTCTGATAGGAGTAGAGGTCGTTGATCAGTGCCGCGTAATCGTGGGCCGAATTCTCCAGCTGCCGAACGATACCGGTGTCGGCGAGAGCGGAAGCCCTGGCGCCGGTCGGCAAGTCGGGCGCGGACGGGGTGTCCAGCGCGCGGAACAGCGGGCCGCCGGAGGTCAGCCGCCGCACCTCCAGGTAGTCGACCGGATCGGGCAGGCGGTGCCGGGTTTCGTTCTCCAGCACCAACTCCCAACCCTCGACCAGCTCGATCAGCGCCACCCGCAGCCGGTTCCGCGCGACGGCGTCGAGTCCGGGCGCGGTGTCATGCCACAGCCGGGACAGGCCGAGCTCGAGCGGGGTGCTCGGCGGAGGCGGGGTGTCGGACACCTGAAGCGGTAAGCGCCGCAGCTGGTCTCGCCCGGAGAGCGGTGCGGCGCGGAAGACCCTGGTGATCAGATCGTCGGCGTAGGTCCCCCAGGCCGTCCAGCGCGTGCGCGACATCAGCTCCGCCGCACCGGCACCGGGATCGACCATGGCCATGAGCGCGGCGAAGTCGGTGTCGGCCACCGATTCGGCCGTCCAGCCCACCACCGGATCCAGCAGGCCCACGGACGCGGCCCAGCGGCCCACATCGGCGCGCGCGACCGCCAGGTGCGGATTCACGGCCACGACGGACGGCACGGCAAGCCCGCGCACCGGCAGCGGTCCGGGCGTCCGGGGCGGCGGCACATGCTGATTCAGCCGCACGCGCAGCCCGGGGGCGAGCCGCGCGGAGGCGGTGCCCAGCCCGGTGGGCCCGCGATCGATCCCGCTGTTCATGTACCGGCTCGACCGCAGGTGCCACTCGTGCCCGCCGCTCTGCCAGTCCTGCAGGCCCCGGGTGTATCGCGCCACGGCCAGCTGCTCGGCGGGCGTGGCCGCGCGCTCGGCGAACAGCTGCGGCACCTCGACCAGCGCGGTGTCCTCGAATTGCTGGAGCCGCGAGGTGAGTACGTCATTGGTGAGTTCGGCCGCGGCCTGGACGGGCAGGCCCAGGAACCGTTCCAGCACCAGCACCAGGTTCGCGTTCTCGCCTTCGACGCGCACCTCGCGTTCGTAGGAGAACAGATCGTTGCGCAGATGCACGGCGTCGGCGAAGGTCTCGCACAGCACCCGCAGCGGGCGCTCGGCGGCGAACCGGCCGGGTATCTCGGCGCCGCAGGCGAATTCCACCAGGGCCGCCGACCAGGGCGCGCCGCCCACCCGGCGGCGCATCTCGAGGTACTCGATCGGATTGGCCACCCGGTCGCGGGCGATATTGTCCAGTTCCCAGAGGGATTCGACGATGAGGTGGTGGGTGCTGACCCGCATGCGCCGCCGCCAGTCCGCCGACATGACCGGGACGGTGCGGGCCCAGCAGTCGGCCAGACCCGCCTCCGACGGCGTCTCGGGTTCCGGTGCGGGACAACCCGGTTCGCCCATGAACAGTTCCAGCCGCCGCAGGTATTCGGTGGCCTCGGCGCGATCGCGGGTGGTCTTGCACCGCGCGAGGAACCAGTCGTCGAAGTAGAAGACCCAGATGTACCACTCGGTCAGCAGCGCCAAAGCCTCGGCGTCGCAGTCGGGATGGGTGTAGGCGCACAGCAGCGCGTAGTCCATCCGATCCAATTTCTCGGCGTCCCAGATGGGTTTGCCGTCGACCCCGGGCTCGCCGAGCATGCCCAGGCGTAGCGCCCACGCGGCGGCGTGCGCGCGGGCGTACTCGTAATGGGGATTGAGCCGGGCGGGGAAGGGGAGATAGAAATCGGGCAGGGTGAAGGGCTTCAATGCGGGGGCCTTCTCGCTGGGCGCCGGGTGGATGGAGCGCGGCAGAACTCTCACTGCGACAACGTGATCAGCGTCACAACCATGGTAGAGGCCCGTTGCCGTCTCGCCAACACCCCGCAATCTCACCGGACCGACCAGTACCAGCCGGAACAGTCATCAGGGCCGCTGTCGCGATAGCCTGGGCGCTGCCCCGTGCACAACCCGCCCGCCGTACCAGGAGGATCGTCCATGTCGAATCCCGCCGCCGACCGCGCCCCGATCCTGCGGCGCCTGGGCGATCGTGGCCGGGTCCGGGTGATCGTCGCCGGGGGCGGCACGGGCGGGCACACCTATCCGGCGGTGGCGGCCGTGCGCGCGCTGCGCGACCTGGCCGCCGAGGCGGGCGCGCAGGCCGAGGTGCTGTGGGTCGGCGTCCCCGACAGCCTGGAACAACGGGTGGCCGCCGAGAACGACATCGACTTCAACGGGATCAAGGCCGGAAAGCTACGGCGCGACCGCAATCCGCTCAAAATGCTCAACAAGGACAATGCACGCGATGCCCTGCGGGTGCCGGTCAGCGTCGTCACCGCCCAGGGCGTGGTCGGGAAGTTCCGGCCGGACGCCGTGCTGTGCACCGGCGGCTATGTCTGCGCCCCGATCGGCATGGCCGCCGCGCTGCGCCGCCGCCCGCTGGTGATCCACGAGCAGACCACCGGCATCGGCAAGGCCAACCTGCTGCTGGCCCGGATGGCCGACCGCATCGCGCTCAGCTCCGAGGCCTCGATCGATATGCTGCCCGCCAAGGTGCGGGGCCGGGCGCTGGTCACCGGCAACCCGATTCGGCCCGCGCTCACCACCGGCGACGCGAGCGCCGCGGTCAAGGCCCTCGACTGGGACGGCTACACCCCGGGACTGCCGACCGTGTACATCACCGGCGGCGCGCAGGGCGCGGTGCAGATCAATGATCTGATCGCCGAGCTGCTGCCCGAACTTCTGCAGTCCGCCAACGTGATTCACCAGTGCGGCCGCCTGTCCTACGAGAAGGTCCGCGACCTGGCCGCCACGCTGCCCGAGCAGGTGCGCGGCCGCTACCTGGTCCGCGAGTTCATCGGCCCCGAGTTGCCCGACGTGCTGGCGCTGACCGATGTGGTCGTATCCCGTTCCGGCGCGGGCACTCTCGCCGAACTCACCACCCTGGGCAAGCCCTCGGTGCTGATCCCCTACCCGCATTCGGTCGGCGGCGAGCAGATCCGCAATGCGCGAATCCTGGCCGAGCACAATGCCGCCCGCGCGCTGGTCGGCGAGGATGCCACGGTCGCCAACCTGCGCACGGCGCTCACCGAGCTGCTCACCGAATCCGATTCCCGCGCAGCCGTTTCCGCCGCCGCGAAGGCCCTGGGGCACCCGCTGGCGGCGGAACACCTGGCGCTCACCGTGCTCGATCTCGCGACCCGCTGAGCTGGACCTCGCGACCGCTGAGCTGAAACCTATCCCCCGATGATCAGGCAGGCGCTGGTCGCGGTGGCCAGCAGCGCGCCGTCCGCGTCGCGCAGGTCCGCCTCGGCGAAGGCGACGCGCTTGCCCGGCTTGGTGACCCAGCCGTGGGCGATAATCTCGCCGGTGTGCGCGTGGATGGGCCGCAGATAGTTCACCTTGATCTCGATCGAGGTGTAGCCGACCCCGGCCGGCAGCGTGGTGTGCACGGCACACCCGGCCGCCGAGTCCAGCAACGTACACGCCACGCCGCCATGCACCAGCCCGATCGGGTTGTACATGGATTCGTCTGGGCTGCAGGCGAATACGACGTCGCCCGGCCCGGCGCTGACCGGGCGCATGTTCATCAGCCCGGCGATCGGCGCGCCCGGGATCTCCCCGTTCGCCATGGCGGTGAGGTATTCCAGACCCGTCTTGCCGGGCGCGGCCTCGAGTCCGACCTTGGGGTCGTACCACTGCACGGTCTTACTGCGCGCTTCTCCCCAACCGGCGGGAGCGTCGAAGGTCGTCATATCCAGGACACTGACACTCTGAGTTCACAATGCGAACCTAGGTAGAATCACGGGATGGCACGGAACTGTTCGGTGGCCGCCACCCTGGAATTGATCGGCGAGCAATGGTCGCTGCTGGCCCTGCGCGAGGTGTTCCTCGGCGTGCGCCGCTTCGACGCCATTCAGGAGGCCACCGGCGCACCGCGCGCGGTGCTGGTGCGCAGGCTGCGCGGGCTGGTCGAGGCCGGAATCCTGGAGCGCCGGGACTACCGCGAGCCGGGCGCGCGCACCCGGCAGGAGTATCGGCTCACCGCGGCCGGGCGGGAACTACAGCCGGTGCTGACCGCGCTCATGCAGTGGGGTGACAAGCACCTGGCCGGGCCGGAGGGGCCGCCGCTGGCCGTCACGCACGCCGACTGCGGGGCGCCGGTCCGCGCGACCCTGTGCTGCGCGGCGGGGCATCACCTCGAGGACACCGGCCGCGAACTCACCGCGACCCCGCGATAGCGCCATCGGAACCTGTTCCGGCGCAAAGCTCGCTTGCCACATTACCTTTCATAAGAGGTCCCTTAGAGGTGATCTTTCAGACCGGCGAAAGCCATGAATAGCGAGTAGGGTCTGTGGTGTCAGCAAGTTCTCGGCTATTCCGAGAGATTGGAGATGCCATGCAAATCCAGGTCTTCGCCGACAAGCATGTCGGTGGCGGCGCGATCGCCCAGGAAGCAACTGACTCCATCGCTTCGATTCTGGATCGATTCGCGGATCATCTCACCCGCGTAGAAGCCCACATCACCGATGTGAACGGCCACAAGGGTGGATCCGAAGACAAGAAGTGTTCTCTCGAAGCCCGGCCCAAGGGCCAGCCACCGGTAGCGGTGACGCACCGCGCCGGAACCGCGGAGGACGCTTACCTCGGAGCCGCTGAAAGCATGGCTCACCTACTCGACAGCAAGTTCGGCCGACTCCACCACGCGAAGGGCGGCGAGACCATCCGCCATCTCGTAGCGGATTGATACAACTCTCGTAACTCTCAGGGGCAAGCCCCTGAAACCCCGAAAGACGTTGAGTCCCTACGGAAGTAGCCCGAGGCGGCGTGCTCGCACGACCGCCTCGTGGCGATTATGGGCGCCGAGTTTGGTCATGGCGCTGCGCAGGTAGCTCTTCACCGTTTCCGCGCCCACCGAAAGACGCTGCGCGGCTTCCGAATTCGTACAGCCGAGCGCGATGTGCGCCAATACGTCCAATTCGCGGGGCGCGAGCGTCACCGCATCGTCGGGGGCGGCGACGCCCGAGACCAGGCGGGCGAGTTTCTCGGTCACATCCCGCAGGCGCGAGCGCGCCGCGGGCTCGGACACCACCTGGGCGATGCCTCGCAATTCCGCGTGCAGGTCCCGAAGCTGTTCGGTGACAACCGCATTGGCGCTCGTCATCGCCTGCTGGGCGAAGGACAGCCGCAGCCGCCGATCCACCTCGTCGCGAATCGCGAGCTCGGTGGCGAGCCGCCGCCCGGCCTGCACCATCTCGTCGGCGATGCGGTCGCCGATCACCCCCGAATCCCGGTTGGCCACGTAGATCACCGCGCGCGCCTCGCCCTTCACCACCACCGGCACCGCCACCACCGCGCGCAGCCCCTCACCGAGGACCGGCCCGTCGTAGTGGTGGGTGATGGTCGAGGCCGAGCGATAATCGGCCACCGAGCGCGGTTTGCCCGTCGCCACCGCGGACCCGCCCAGCCCGGAACTCGGCGCGACGGCGAGCCCGCGCATGCCGTTGGTGCGGGTGCCCACGAACTCGCTGAGCACCAGCGTGCCCGCGTGCACCTCGCCCCCGAAGACGACCGGCAGCTTGGACAGGGCGGCGAGTCCGCGCAGCTCAGCGCGCAGCGCGTCACCGTCACTCGGGCGCAGCAGCCCGTCTGTGGCCGGGGTCATCGGTCAGCCCCTTTCGGGGGTAGTCGGGGGCAGGTGTGACGTAGATCCTACTGGTGTGAGCGAGAGCACGGGCCGACACGAGGCGACGGGACACCCCGCCGAAGCCTCGCTGAGCTACACCTTCGGGGTCTGGGACGCGCCGCTGCTGGGCGACACCATCGGCGCGAATCTGGACCGGACCACCGCCGCGCACCCGGATCGCGAGGCGCTGATCGACTACACCACCGGCATCCGCTGGACCTATCGCGAGTTCACCGCCGAGGTGGACGCGCTGGCGCTGGGTCTGCTGGCCGCCGGGATCGGCAAGGGCGACCGGGTCGGGATCTGGGCCCCGAACTGCCCGCAGTGGACGCTGACCCAGTACGCCACCGCCAAGATCGGCGCGATCCTGGTCAATATCAATCCGGCGTATCGGGCGCACGAGTTGCGGTATGTGCTGCGGCAGGCCGGGATTCGGCTGCTGGTGGCGGCGCCGGCGTTCAAGACCTCCGATTACGCGGCCATGATCACCGAGGTGCGGCCGGACTGCCCGGAGCTGGAGCAGGTGGTGCTGCTCGACAGCGCGGAATGGCGGGAGCTGTTCGTCAACGGCCGGGCGGCCGATCCGGATCTACTGGCGGCGGCGGGATCGGCGTTGTCCACCGACGACCCGATCAATATCCAATACACCTCGGGCACAACCGGTTTCCCCAAGGGCGCGACGCTCAGCCATCACAATATCCTCAACAACGGCTACTTCGTCGGCGAGCTGTGCGGCTACACCGAGCAGGACCGCATCTGCATCCCGGTCCCCTTCTACCACTGCTTCGGCATGGTGATGGGTAATCTGGCCGCCACCAGCCACGGGGCCGCCATGGTCATTCCGGCCCCGGCCTTCGATCCGCGCGCCACCCTGGAGGCCGTTGCGGCCGAACGCTGTACCTCGCTCTACGGGGTGCCGACCATGTTCATCGCCGAGCTGGCCGATCCGGAATTCCACACCTACGACCTGTCCTCGCTGCGCACCGGCATCATGGCCGGATCGCCGTGCCCGGTGGAGGTGATGAAGCAGGTCATCGAGCGCATGGGCATGCGCGAGGTGAGCATCTGCTACGGGATGACCGAGACCTCGCCGGTCTCGACCCAGACCCGGCGGGATGATTCGCTGACCCAGCGCACCGCTACCGTCGGCCGGGCGGGGCCGCATATAGAAATCAAGATTGTCGACCCCGTCACCGGGGTAACCCTCCCGCGTGGACGAGCCGGCGAACTGTGCACCCGTGGCTATTCCGTCATGCTCGGCTACTGGGGTGAGCCGGAGAAGACCGCCGAGGCGATAGACGCCGCCCGCTGGATGCACACCGGCGACCTGGCCACCATGGACGACGACGGCTATGTCGCCATCACCGGCCGCATCAAGGACATGGTGATTCGCGGCGGGGAGAACATCTACCCGCGCGAGATCGAGGAATTCCTCTACACCCATCCCGACATCCTCGACGCCCAGGTGATCGGCGTGCCCGACGCCAAGTACGGCGAGGAGCTGATGGCCTGGATCCGGATGCGCCCGGGTACAACGCCTTTGACCGCCGAGAGCCTGCGCGAGTACTGCACCGGCAAGCTGGCCCACTACAAGATTCCCCGCTACGTCCACCTCGTCGACGAGTTCCCGATGACGGTGACCGGCAAGATCCGCAAGGTCGAGATGCGCGAGATCGGCGCGCGATTGCTCGGCCTGACCGAGGAGAACGCATGAGCAATACCGAGGTGTACCGCGCGGCCCGCGACGGGCTGCTGGCCGTGGCGACGGATTACGACGCCGCCGTGCGCGAGTTCGAGTGGCCCCGGCTGACCGGCGAATTCAACTGGGCCACCGACTGGTTCGACGTCATCGCCCGCGACAACGACCGGCCCGCGCTGTGGATCGTCGAGGAGGACGGCTCGGAACAGCGGATCACCTTCTCCGACATGGCCGCCCGCTCCGACCGGGTGGCCACCTGGCTGGCCGGACTGGGCGTCGGCAAGGGGGACCGGGTCATGCTCATGCTCGGCAATCAGGTGGAGCTATGGGAGGCCATGCTGGCGGTGGCCAAGCTGGGCGCGGTCATCATGCCGACCACCGGCGCGCTGGGCCCGGCCGATCTCATCGACCGGATCGAGCGCGGCGCAGCGCGTTTCGTCATCGCCAATCACGCCGACACCGGCAAGTTCGACGAGGTGCCCGGCGACTACACCCGCATCGTGGTGGGCGAGCCGGTCGCGGGCTGGCACGACTACGCCGAGGCGGCCACGGTCGAGTCGGCGGGGCCCTTCCGGGCCGTCACCGAGGTCACCGATCCCCTGCTGGTCTATTTCACCTCCGGCACCACGAGCAAGCCGAAGATGGTGCAGCACTCCCAGATCAGTTACCCGGTCGGTCATTTGAGCACCATGTACTGGATCGGCGTCCGCCCGGGCGATGTGCATCTGGCCATCGGCGCGCCCGGCTGGGCCAAGCACGCCTGGAGCTGTTTCTTCACGCCGTGGCTGGCCGAGGCGACCATCTTCGTCTACAACTACGCGCGTTTCGACGCCGCCGCGCTGCTGGATCAGCTGCGCCGCGCCGAGGTGAACACGTTCTGCGCGCCGCCGACGGTGTGGCGCATGCTGATTCAGGCCGATCTGGGTGAGCGACCGATTGGCCTGCGCGAAATCCTCGGCGCGGGTGAGCCGTTGAATCCGGACGTCATCGCCCAGGTGGAGAAGGCGTGGGGTCTGACCATCCGCGACGGCTTCGGCCAGACCGAAACCACACTGCAGGTGGGCAATACGCCCGGCCAGCCGCTCAAGCCCGGTTCCATGGGCCGCCCGGCGCCCGGTGTGCCGGTGGTGCTGGTGGATCCGATCACCGGAGCGCTCACCGACGAGGGCGAGATCTGCCTGGATCTGTCCGCGACGCCGGTCAATCTGATGACCGGCTATCTCGGTGATCCGGAGCGCAATGCCGCGGTCATGGACGGCGGCTACTACCACACCGGCGATGTGGCGAGCCGGGATTCGGACGGTTACATCACCTATATCGGCCGCACCGACGACGTTTTCAAGTCCTCCGACTACAAGGTCTCCCCCTTCGAGTTGGAGAGCGTGCTCATCGAGCATCCGGCCGTGGTCGAGGCCGCCGTGGTGCCCCAGCCCGACGACACGCGGCTCGCGGTGCCCAAGGCGTACGTCGCACTCGCGGCAGGATGGGAGCCGAACCGTGAAACCGCCCGCGCCATCCTCGAATACGCCCGCGATCACCTGGCTCCCTATCTCCGCGTGCGCCGTCTGGAATTCACCGAACTACCGAAAACCATCTCCGGCAAGATCCGCCGCGTCGACCTGCGCCGCCGCGAGGAGCAGGCGCACGCGGCCGGCGAAACCATTACCACCGAGTACCGCTACGAGGACGTACTGAGCGATACCACCCGCTGAAACCGCACCGCCCCAAGGCCCTACGACAGTCCAAGCCCCTACTACAGATCGGAGCTCCCATGCCCCAGTACGCCGCCCACACCGTGGAAACGGCCACCGCCTACGTCATCGCCGCCCTGGAGGCCACGGGCGCCGCCTCGCACGAGGATTTCGACGTGCCCGGCATCGTGACCACCACCCACGGCCTCACGCAGACATGGGATTTCCAGGAGATCGACAGCCGACGTTTCTGGGGCATAGCGGCAACCTTCCTGCGCGCCTGACACGCCGCGCGACTCGCAGCAAAACTCCGAGGCTCGCAACGGCGGGCCGGGGTGGCGAGCCGGATGGCTCACAGTTCGGCGAATTCCCGGTTTCCGGCCGGGAATTCCCCGCACCATTGGCGTGTGCAGACCTACGACACCGTTTCGCTGCCCCGGTTCGTCCTGCGTCACGCGGTCGGAGCGGGCATCGATCCGCATCGGCTGGCGCGCGCGGCGGGGCTCCCGGAGTGGATGGCGGCCGCGGGCAGCGCACGGGTGGCCAGCGATATCTATCCGCGGCTGTGGGAGCTGGTCAGCCACGAAACCGATGATCCGGACGCGACATTGCGCATGCTCGCCGAGTACCGGCTCGGCGAGTTCGGCCTGTTCGACTACCTGATCTCCACCTCCGACACCCTGCTCGACGGGCTGACCGTGATCAGCCCCTACATCAGCGCGGTGAGCACCAACTTCCGCTTCGAGGCCGGCGCGCGGACCGAGACCGAGGCCACCTTCGACCTGCACATGATCAATGCCGAGGGGCTGGGCCGGGACCTGGGCGTGCAGTCCGGGCTGGGCTTCGTGGTGTCGCGCATCCGGCAGATGACCGGGCGCGGGCTCGATCCCGTGCGCATGACCTTCGAACAGCGCGCCCCACGCCGAACCGAGGCGTTCACCGACTTCTTCGGCACCACCGACCTGGAATTCGGCGCCGCCCGCAACAGCGTCACCTACCGCGCGAGCGACCTCGAATTGCCCCAGCTCACCGCCGATCCCATGCTCGCGGCCGTACTCCGCCGCCACGCCGCGGCCCTCCCC
>NZ_BAAFGR010000121.1:0-24897 GCF_041154655.1 Nocardia sp. JMUB6875 | reverse complement strand
GGGTCGCTGGGGTGCGAAGGGCTGCTGCTGCGGGGTATTCGGCTGGGGCGCAGGCGCTTCGTTGACGGAGATGCCGAAATCGGTTGCCAGCCCGGCCAGTCCGGAGTCGTAGCCCTGGCCGACCGCGCGGAACTTCCAGCCGCCGCCGCGGCGGTACAGCTCGCCGAGCACGAAAGCGGTCTCGGAGGTGGCGTCGGTGCTGTCGAAGCGGGCCAGTTCGGTGCCGTTCGCATCCACCAAACGCACATGCAGGCCGTGGAATTGGGCGAAGGTGCCGCCGTCGGCGGAGGCCGCCACCACGATGGTGTCGATCTGTGGTTCGACCCGGGCGAGATCCACCGCGAGTGCGTCGACCACCTGCGGCCCCTGCCGCTTGCCGAGATGGCGGACCGCGCCCGAGGCGTGTCGGGGCTGGTTGTAGAAGACGAAATCGGCGTCGGAGCGGACCCGGCCGCCCGCCAGGAGCAGGGCGGAGGCGTCGGCGTCGGGCACCCCGGGTCCCGTCTGCCACCCCAGTTCGATCCGAACCTCGGACGCCGCCACCGGAACGTTGGAACCCTTCAGCATCGACACAGATTCCAAGTTATCCGATGCGAACCGGCGCCGTTCCGGGGCGAGCGGTCCGCAAATGTTCAGCTCCCTGGACACCTCGACCTAGACTGTGGAACGGTCATATCGCACATTGGTGGCTAATGCGGTACATCGGGTTCTTCGGACGCAGTTCAGGAGCGATGGATGACGGAAGCTCAGCTCGATCTGGGTCGCAAGAAATGGGTCACCCTAGGTGTATTGGCCCTGGGACTGTCCATGGTGGTTTTGGACGGCACGATCGTCGCGGTGTCCCTGCCCGTCATCATCAATGATCTGCAGCTGAATTTCACTCAGGCGCAATGGATCAACAGCATCTACGCGGTCGTGCTGGCCGCGCTGCTGATCACCAGCGGTCGCCTCGGCGACCGGCTCGGGCGGCGCAATATGTTCGCGCTCGGGGTGATCGTCTTCCTGATCGGTAGCGTGCTGTCCGCGCAAGCGCACGGTGCGTGGCCGCTGATCCTCGGGCGCATCGTGCAGGGCATCGGCGCGGCCGGGGTCATGCCCGGGACGCTGGCCACCATGAACGCCATCTTCCGGGGGCGCGACCGGATCATCGCCTTCGCGGTGTGGGGTTCGGTGATCTCCGGTGTCGCCGCCATCGGCCCGCTGCTCGGCGGCTGGCTCACCACCTACTTCACCTGGCCCTGGATCTTCCTGGTGAACCTGCCGCTGGGCGCGGTGGTGCTGATCGGGCTGCTGCTGTTCGTGCCCGAGACCAAGATGGGCAAGGCCGCGCCCGGTCTGGATGTGGACGGATTCCTGCTCAGCGCAATCGGTTTCGCGCTGCTGGTGTTCGCGCTCATCGAGGGTCAGACCTACGGCTGGTGGAAGCCGCTGCGGGAATTCCCGCTGGCGGGCTGGGATTGGCCGGTCACCGCGCCGGTGTCGCCGATCCCGGTCCTGCTGGCGCTCGGGGTGCTCGCGCTGGTGTTGTTCATCCGCTGGGAGCAGCATCGCAATCTGATCGGCCGTTCCGCCCTGCTGGATCCGGCGCTGTTCAAGATCCCGAGCTTCCGATGGGGCAATATCACCGCGTTCATGGTGGCGCTGGGCGAATTCGGATTGCTGTTCGTGCTACCGCTGTTCATGGTGAACGTGCTCGGACTGTCCACCCTCGGCGCGGGATATGTGCTGGCGGCCATGGCGGTTGGCGCGTTCCTCGCGGCGGGCATCGCCGAAGGGCTGGTGCGCAAGTACGGTCCGGTGCGGGTCGTGCAGCTGGGTCTCGCCTTCGAGGCCGTCGCGATCGCGTTGACCGCGCTGTTCGTCACCCCGCACATCTCCGGCTGGTGGCTGGCGGTGCTGCTGGTCGGCTACGGCATCGGGCTCGGCATGGCCTCGGCGCAGCTCACCGGGACCGTGCTCGCCGATGTGCCGCCGGAGAATTCGGGTCAGGGCTCGGCCACCCAGTCCACGGTGCGGCAGGTCGGGTCGGCCTTCGGCACCGCGTTGATCGGTGCGCTGCTGTCGGCGGCACTGGCCCACGATCTGCCCAAGCGGCTGTCGAAGGTGCCGGACCTGTCGGATTCGGCCGCTGACACCTTGGCCACCGCCACCCGCGAATCGGCGGGCGGCGCGATCAGCGGGCTGCGCGAACACCACGGGCCCGCCGCCGTACTGGACGCGCTCACCCGGGCGTTCACCGACTCGACCCGCACCACCCTGCTGGCCGGGGCGCTGTTCCTGCTGGTCGGGCTGGCCTCGGCCGCGCTCATCCCGAACCGGCCCTACACCGGTGAGTCCGTCGCGGCCGACGAGGCGCCGAGCGGCTAGTCGATCAGGTCCAGGGCGTGCAGGCGGCGGAAGACCAGTAGCGAGCCCGGCGCGACCTCGTCCATGGCCGCGTATTCGCCGAGGGTGAACCAGCGCAGTTCGGCGATCTCGCCCGAGGGTCGCGGCTCGTCGGTCAGCTCACCGAGAAAGCAGGTCATGTGCAGCGGTGTGCCCGGTGCGTGCCCGTACGCCTCGGCCTCGAACACGCCCAATTCGCTGACCGCGGTGGTCCCCACGCCCAGTTCCTCGCGAATCTCCCTGTGCAGGGCCATCTCCGGCGTCTCGCCCGGATCGATCTTCCCGCCCGCCATGTAGAAGACGGTCTTACCGGTGGACCGGGTCTGCAGCATGCGCCGATCCCGGATATGAGCCAGTGCCGCGGTGCGAATCACCCGTCCACCCTAGCCAAGCCCGGTAGCGCGGGGTTAGCGGTGTTCAGCGCGTGGGCGGGGCGATCTTCCAGTGGCGCTGCAGCGCGTCGGCGATCTCCGGCAGGATGGTCACCGGAATCTTCTTCTGCCGCAGTATGTTCCGGATCTCGTTGACCTGCTCACGCTTGCGCATGTCGTACGCGCCGGAGATCGGCGCGGTCACCGGCGGAATCGACAGCAGCACCAGTTCGTGATGCGGCTCGCTCCCATCGTTGAGATCCAGCGCCAGCGACCAGCGCCCCTTCTCACCCAGCGCGAACCGCCCCGCCACCACCCGATCCCACCCGAGCGTCGAACTCCCCCACGGCGTCCGCCGCACGATCCGATCCTCGGTCAACTCGACCCCGTCGCGCCCGAACAACGCGAACAACAACGCGATGGCCACCGCCCCGCCGAAGAACAGCCCGGTGAACACCCGATTCAGCCCGAACACCCCGACCGTCCCCGCGCACACGACGCCCACCACGGCCAATCCCGCCACCGCGTACACGGCCATCCGCCGCCCCGGCACCACGCCAGCCCGCACCATCGCCATCCGCCCTCCGAAACCGACTGCGGGCAATGTACCCGGGTCGGAGGTCGAAGGTCGCCGGACATCAGCGGCGAGCTGGAGCAGCGGGGCATCGCGGGCAAAAATGCGCTCGTCCCGGCATCGCTCGAGAAGTAATCTACGGTGCCCGCTACTTTTCAGGAGCACCCATGCCGCATGCTGAGCTCGAGCGCCGGCTCATCGAATCGATCGTGCGGCACGGGGTGCCGGGGGCGCAGGTGGCGGTGCTGGCCGGGGAGGAGATATGCGAGGCCGCGGCCGGGGTGCTGAATATCGCGACAGGTGTTGCGGCGACGACGGATTCGGTGTTTCAGATCGGGTCGATCACCAAGGCGTGGACGGCGGCGTTGGTTCTGCAACTCGTCGACGAGGGGGCGGTCGAGCTCGACGCGCCGGTGCGGGAATACCTGCCCGAATTGCGATTACGGGACGAATCAGCCGCGGCGGCGATCACCGTCCGGCAATTACTCGGTCACACCTCCGGCATCGACGGCGATCTGTTCCTGGACACCGGTCGCGGCGCGGACGCGGTGGAGAAATTCGTGGCGGCCATCGCCGACGCCGCGCAGGTGCACCGGCCCGGGGCGATGTTCTCCTACTGCAACAGCGGCTACGTGCTGCTCGGCCGGATCGTGGAGGTGTTGCGCGGCAAGCGATTCGACGAGGTGCTGCGCGAGCGGCTGGTGACACCGCTCGGGCTGACGCGCGTCGCCGCCGATGCCGACGAGGCGATCCTGTTCCGTGCCGCGGTGGGGCATCTGGAATCCACCCCCGGCGGGGCGCTGCGGCCCACGCCGGTGTGGGCGCTTCCGGCCTCGAACGCCCCGGCCGGTGCGCGACTGGCCATGTCGGCCGGGGACCTGGTGCGATTCGCCCGGCTGCACCTGAACGGCGGTGTCGCGGAAGGCATCTCGGTGATCCCCGAAGCGGCGGTCCGCGCCATGACCGTCCCGCACGTCGAACTGCCCGATATCGGCTACGGCACCCATTGGGGCCTGGGCTGGCAGCTGTTCGACGCCGCCGGATCCGGATTGTTCGGCCACGACGGCAGCACCCTCGGCCAGAACGCCTACCTGCGGATCGCGCCCGCCGCCGGAGTCGCCATCGCCCTGCTGGCAAATGGCGGCAGCGCGGCCGCGCTGTATCGGGATCTGGTGGGGGACCTGCTCGCGGAGTACGCGGGCATCCGATTGCCCACGCCCCCAACCCCGCCCGCGCGACCCGAACCGGTGGACGCCGCGCTGGTGGCGGGACGGTATCGCTCGGCCCTGGTCGAGCACGCCATCGAGGTGGACGCCGACGGCCGCGCCTGGCTGCGCACCACGCCGCTCACCGCCGAGGCCGCGCTGGTCCCGGTGGCCGAGCGGCGGGAGGTGCTCCAGCTGCGCCCCGACGCGCT
Source organism: Nocardia sp. JMUB6875 (assembly GCF_041154655.1). NCBI lineage: Bacteria > Bacillati > Actinomycetota > Actinomycetes > Mycobacteriales > Nocardiaceae > Nocardia > Nocardia sp. JMUB6875. The sequence goes on along the minus strand of NZ_BAAFGR010000121.1, from coordinate 20,150 downwards.
GATCACCGCGGACCCGATCCAGGGCCGCCACACCATCTTCGGGCTGGTGGGCCAGAACGGCACCCGGTTCATCCACACCAGCCGCGCGATGCCCCGCCAGCCCTAGCGGGCTAGTTCAGCTCGGACGCCGAGTTGACGACGACGCCGTAGAGGTCGGCGATGGTGGCCAGAGCACTCACGTGCAGCTGCTCGGCACTGACCTCACCGGCGGCCGACTTCAGCGGCCGGGTAGCGGACGCGTCCGCCACCACGGTGGGCTGATTGCCGCGCAGGAACGCACCCTCGGCGGTGAAGGTGACGCACATGTGGGTCATGAAGCCCGCAATGATGACGCTCTTGTTGCCCGCGGCATCCACGCGCTCGGCGAGATCGGTGTTGACGAAGCCGTTCGGAACCTGTTTGACGACAACGGGTTCGCCGTCCAGCGGAGCGACGCTCGGGTGGATCTGCCCGATCTCGGCATTGATGTCGTAGGGCGTGCCCTCGCCGCCGTCATTGATGACGTGGATGATCTTCGCGCCCGCCTCGCGGGCCCGGGCCAGCAGCGCGGCGGCGGCGTCGAGCGCGGCCTGCCAGCCGGTCAGCTCCATCACGCCGCGGGTGTAGGTGTTCTGGTAGTCGACCAGGATCAGGGTGGAATCGGCCAGCGTGGCCGGGGTCTGATCGAAGCCGCTGAGGTCGCGCAGGGTCTGGGCGGACATGGGTTTCCTTCCGGGAGTTCACGGTCCGAACCGCCTGGTGCGGTGGACGTTTTCCACGCTAGGGCGCGGCGGGCGTGTCGGAAATGTCATGTAACCTGCAAATCCGGACATCGGCCCGGCCGGAGGGAGACCCGTGGGAACCATCGAGCGATTCGTCGTCATCGTGCTGTTCGATCGCGTCGACCTGCTGGACGTGACCGGGCCGCCCGAGGTCTTCGCCTTGCTGCAGCGAGAGATGCAGGGGGAGACCGGATATCACGTGGTGCTGGCCGCCGAGACCCTCGATCCGGTGACCACCTCCGCCGGGGTGCGGGTGCTGCCCGATGTCACCTTCGCCGAGATCGCCGATCGCGGCATCGACACCCTCGTGGTGCCGGGCTCGGTCGAGGTGGACGCGGACGGCCGGGTGCGGGCGCTCAGCGATCCGGCCGTGGTCGAGTGGGTGCGCAAGCTGGCCGCCAATACGCGCCGGATCGCGTCGGTCTGCGTGGGCGCGCACATCCTCGCCGACGCGGGACTGCTCGACGGCAAGCGCGCCACCACCCACTGGTCGACCGCACAGCAGCTGGCGGCCGAGCACCCGGGCATCGACGTGGACGCCGACCCGATCTTCATTCGCGACGAGAACGTCTGGACCGGTGCGGGACTCACCGCCTGCCTGGATCTGGCGCTGGCCCTGGTCGCCGACGATTTCGGCGACGCCCTCGCGCTGCGGGTGGCGCGTCAGCTGGTCATGTTCCTGAAAAGGCCCAGCGGGCAGAGCCAGTTCAGCGTCTCACTCGAACCGATCTCGACCACGCGGCGCATCGACGAACTGCGGCACTACATCACGCGCAATATCGCCGAGCCGCTCACCGTCACCGACCTGGCCGCGCAGGCCCACGTCAGCGAACGCCAGCTGACCCGCATCTTCAAGACCGATCTCGGCACCACCCCGGCCGCCTACATCGAGTCCGCGCGTGTGGAATTCGCGCGCAATCAGCTCGAGACGACCGACAACACCCTGGAACGGGTGGCGACCCTGTGCGGTTTCAATACCACCGACACCCTGACCCGGGCGTTCCGGCGCACGCTGGACACGACGCCGACGGAGTATCGAAACCGCTTCCGGATCAACTAGTCACGCCTCGAGCGCGACCGCCGCTTCGGCCGTGTACACCAGGAAGGTCAGGCTCTCCTGGAAGTACAGCTGCACCGACTCGGCATCGTGGGACAGGTAGCCGATGGACAGATCCTGACCCAGCTGCAGATCGAAATCGCCGCCGCGCGTGGACAACACGAACGCGCCGTCGATGGCGGGAGCCCAGATGATCTCGCCGTCGATGAGCCGCTCGATGTGGGTGCGGATCGGATGGCCGTGGTCGGAGGTCTCGCTGACCGCGGTGTAGAGATCTGCCGACAGCAGCACCGAATACGGCCCGTCCACACCGGCGAGACGCAGCTTGCTCAACGCCTGCGCCACCGCCTCCGGCGCCAGCCGCGGATCACCGGGCAGCTTCACCGGCTCGCACGAGGTGCTGGCCCGAATGCCGGTGATCCCGGCGGCCGGGTAGCTCTCGAAAATGGCGCGGTCCTCGGCGAAGGCGATCTTCTTGGCGGCGTCCTTCACCGGGTCCAGATCGGTGTCGCGGGAGCCGCGCTCCACATTGTCGAGCTGCTCGCGCGACAGCGTGAACGGCACCCGCAGCTCCACCAGCGGCACGACCACCCGCTGGCGGGCCTGCACGCCGTCGCCGGGGGAGTTGATGGTGGTGGTGCGGCCGGTGCCCACGGCGGAGTAGTCGGTGCCGTGCGGGCCCGACAGATCCACCACGCGGCGACCGGCGATGTGCCGCTTGAAGGTTCGCGTCGCCTCCTCCTCGATGGCCGACCAGGCCTCGGAGGTGATGGGCGCGAGTTCGCGATGCAGATTGTTCACGTCAGCTCCTTCTCAGCGTCCCTATTCCGAGGGATCCATCCCCGGACACAACGCCATTGGTTTCCGAAGATTCCCGCGGCGCGGCGGCCGCCGGGGCGGGTGCGTCCGGCAGCGCGTCGAAGAACCCCGCGGGCGGGGCGAAGAACGAGGTACCCGTGACGGCGGTGGAGAAATCCAGGATGCGGTCGTAGGCGGCGTCCGCGCTGCCCTGGAACATGCGGATCAGCATGTTCTCGGTAATCGCCGGATCGTCGGCGTAAGCGATGTAGTACGTGCCGAATTCGCCGTCCTTGACCGAACCGAACGGCATGTTCGCGCGGACGATATTGCCGTTCTCGTCCTGATCGTTCACGGCCACATGGGAATTCGCGGGCTTCTCGGCATCGGACAGCTCGAAGTCGTCGAGCTTGGTGCGCCCGATCACCTTCTCCTGCTCGGTGGTGGACAGCGCCTTCCAGGAGTCCAGGTCGTGCAGGTACTTCTGCACGATGACGTAACTGCCACCGGCGAATTCGGGATCCTCGTCGCCCACGAAGGCGGCGGTCGCGGCCAGCTCGCCCTCGGGATTCTCGGTGCCGTCCACGAAGCCGAGCAGATCGCGCTGTTCGTAGTAGCGGAAGCCAACGGTCTGATCCACGATGGTGACCGCGCCGGACAATCGCTCGGCGATCTTCATGGCCAACTCGAAGCAGGCGTCCTGGGCCTCGGCCTTGATATGGAACAGCAGATCGCCCGGCGTGGCCGGGGCCTGGTGCTTCTCACCCGGGAACCCCGGGAACTCGTGCAGCTGTGCGGGTTTCGGCCCGGAGAACAGGCGGTCCCAAGCGGCCGACCCGATGCTGGTGATGCACGCGAGACCCGAGCCGGGCGTCCGGAAGCCGACGGAGCGGCGCAATCCAGGCAGATCTGCCAGTAAGTCCCGCACCACCGCCTCGCCGCCCTCGTCGATCGTGGCGACGAGGAAGATCGCGGCCGGCGTGAGCGGATCGAGGATCGGCTGTGGCTCACCCATGATCAACAGCCTAGGCCCGACCTCGACGGTCGATTCGCCCGGTAGGCGTGTGTCTCGTGCCCTACTTGGCGACCGTCAGCAGAAACGCCACGTCATCGATGGCTTTCACGCTGTGGCGAGCGTTGGGGATCACAATCAGGTCGCCCGCCGATCCCTTCCACTCATTGGTGCCGCTGATCAAGGTCAGCACCCCGCTGAGGACCACGAGGGTCGCCTCGCCCGGATTCTCGTGCTCGGCCAGGCTCTGTCCGGCCGTCATGGCGATCACCGTCTGGCGCAGGCTGTGGGTGTGGCCGCCGTAGATGGTCATCGAACTGCGTCCGCTCGAGGCCGTGGCCGCCAGCTTCAGTTGCTGGCGAGCGACCGCGGTCAGCGATTTCTTGTCCATGGACTGCCTTTCGCCGGAGTATCGCTGAGTATGCCGGACGCGACCGACCCGATCGGCGGTTTCGAGGCGTGTGTGCAGGAATTGCCGGACGTGGAATATCGGCGTTATCGGGCTTACCGCGTATAACGGCGGAAGCGATAACGCAGACCCTTCGAGGACTCCTGCCAGGGCGCGTCGTCGGCCTGCCATTCCGGATCGATGACGGGCGCCAGCGTGTCGCCGTCGACGTCGGCGTCCACCTCGGTGACCATCAGTTCCGTCGCGAAAGGCAGTGCGGCACGGTAGATCTCGCCGCCGCCCGCGATCCAGACCGACTTGTCTCCCGCCAGCTCCAGGGCCTCGGCCAGCGAGCCCGCCCGCTCCGCGCCCTCGGCCGACCAGTCGGCTTGCCGGGTCACGACGATATTGCGGCGGCCCTCCAGGGGGCGAAAGCGTGCGGGCAGCGAATCCCAGGTCTTGCGACCCATGACCACCGGATGCCCCCACGTGACGTCCTTGAAATGCGCCATGTCCTCGGGCACGCGCCACGGAATCGCATTGTCCCGCCCGATGATTCCCTTCGGAGTCTGCGCCCAGATCAGGCCGATCGTCCGGCTCACACGGCCACCGGGGCCTTGATGGCCGGATGATGCTGGTACCCCTGGATTTCCACGTCCTCGTACTCGTAGTCGAACAGCGACGGCGCGGGCCGCAGGTGCAGCTTCGGGAACGGGTAGGGCTCGCGGGTCAGCTGCTCGCGCACCTGATCCACGTGATTGTCGTAGATGTGCACATCGCCGCCGGTCCAGATGAACTCGCCGGGCAGCAGTTCGGTCTGCTGGGCCACCATCTGGGTGAGCAACGCGTAGCTCGCGATATTGAACGGCACGCCCAGGAACAGGTCAGCGCTGCGCTGATACAGCTGGCACGAGAGCTTGCCGTCGGCGACGTAGAACTGGAAGAAGGCGTGGCAGGGGGCCAGCGCCATCTTGTCCAGGTCCGCGACATTCCACGCCGAGACGATCATGCGGCGCGAATCCGGATCGGTGCGCAGCGTCTGCAGCACCTGCGAGATCTGATCGATGTGGGTGCCGTCCGGCGTCGGCCAGGACCGCCACTGCACGCCGTAGACCGGGCCCAATTCGCCATTGCGGTCGGCCCATTCGTCCCAGATGGTGACGCCGTTCTCCTGCAGCCACTTCACGTTCGAATCGCCGCGCAGGAACCACAGCAATTCGTAGACGATCGACTTGAGATGCACCTTCTTGGTGGTGATCAGCGGAAAGCCCTGCGACAGGTCGTAGCGCAGCTGATGTCCGAAGATGCTGCGGGTGCCGGTTCCGGTCCGATCCGCCTTGGGGGTGCCGGAATCCAGGACCAGTCGGAGCAGGTCCTCGTACTGGGTATCTCGGGCGCTCTCCACGCCTGGCAAGCTTACGCACCGTGCGAAAGTTGTATGTGATCGGAATCGGGGCGGGGGACCCGGACCAGGTGACGGTGCAGGCCATCAAGGCGATGCGCCGGGTAAACGTGTTCTTCGTCATCGGCAAGGGGGCCGAGAAGCAGGAACTCGTGGACGTGCGCGCCACCATCCTGGCCGAGCACGCCGACCAGCCGCACACGGTCGTCGAGATCGCCGACCCGCCCCGCGACCGCGCCGTCCCCGCCAGCCGCGCCGACGCCGCCTACCAGGGCGCGGTCTCGGACTGGCACGAAGCGCGCGCCGAACTCCTCGAGCATGCCTTCGCCGAAACCGACGGCGTCGGCGCCATTCTCGTCTGGGGCGACCCCTCCCTCTACGACAGCACCCTCCGCATCGTCGAACGAGTCCTCGAACGCGGCCGAATCACCTTCGACTACGAGGTGATCCCCGGCATCACCAGCGTCCAATCCTTGGCCGCCGCCCACCGCATGGTCCTCCACGAAATCGGCGAACCCGTCCACATCACCACCGGCCGCAAACTCCGCGAAGAGGGCCTGACCCCCGGCCAATCAACCCTCGCAATGCTCGACGCCGACTGCTCCTTCACCCAACTCCCCGGCGACGACATCCACATCTGGTGGGGCGCCTACCTCGGCATGCCCGACGAACTCACCATCGAAGGCCCCCTCCGCACAGTCGAGCACGACATCGTCCGCCGCCGCGCCGCCCTCCGCGAATCCAAAGGCTGGATCATGGACATCTACCTGCTGCGGCGGGTCTGACGCTCACCGAGCCGCGCGGGCTCGTTCGATCTCGTTGATGTGGGTCTCGGTCCATTCGCGCAGGGCGGCGATGGGTTCGGCGAGGCTGCGGCCCAGTGGGGTGAGTTCGTATTCCACGCGCGGGGGAATGGTGGGATGGACTGTGCGGGTGAGGAATCCGTCGGATTCCAGGCTGCGCAGGGTTTGGGTGAGCATCTTCTGGGAGACGCCGCCGATGCGGCGGGCCAGGTCGGTGTAGCGCATGGTGCCCTGCTGCATCAGCGAATCGATCACCAGGACAGTCCATTTGCCCGCGATGTGGTCGAGGACCTGCCGGGTGGGGCATTTGGCCGAGTAGACGTCGGCGGGCAGGCCGGAGGATTCGACGGTTGTCACCTTTTCGAGAGTAGCGCACTAATTAGTGCCTTCTTCCCAGTCGATCGTCACTCTCTGATAGTTAGTGGCATGACACAGCTGAGCGTCGCCGACGCGATCCGCACCCGCCGCACCGTCCGCCACTACCGCCCCGACCCGATTCCGGCCGAGACCCTCGAAACCCTGGTCGAGTTGGCGATGGAAGCCCCCTCGAGCTGGAACCTGCAGGATCGATCGGTGGTCGTGGTGGCTGACCCGGCCGGACGCGAGGGCCTGACCTGGGCCACCGGCGGGCAGCCGCAGCCGCAGGAGGCTCCGGTCATGCTGGTGTTCGTCGCCGAACCGCATGCGTGGCGCGGGGATCGCGGCGACATCTTCGATCTGGCCCGGGACAGAGGCGCGTGGACCGACGAGTTCATCGCGGGATTCTCGGCTGCCTCCACTGAGTTCCAGCAGGGACTGGCCGAGCGGGAGCTGTTGCGCGAATACGCGGTCAAGGACGCCATGATCGCGGCGACGTACGTGATGCTGGCCGCCACCGAACTCGGCCTGGCCACCTCGCCGATGAACGGGTGGGACGAGGCGAAGGTCAAAAAGGTGATCGGGATCGAGGGGCGGGACGATCTCGCCATCGCCCTGCTCGTATCGGTCGGCTATCCCGCCGAACACCGCGAGCATCCGGGCCGCCGTTCTCTCGCGGACACCGTCTTCCACGGCACCTACACCAAATCCGGTGTCGAGGGTGGCCTCTGACTCGCCCCGATCAGTGGAACGACAGTGTCGGTCCTGGTCGGTAGGCTGCGGTTGTGCCCGAGTTACCGGAGATCGTGGCCTTGGAACAGTTCTTGGCCGAGCATGCGGTGGGTGCGGTCGTGGGCCGGGTCGATGTGGCGGCGCTGAGCGTACTGAAGACCTTCGATCCGCCGGCGACCGCGCTGCAGGGGCGTGACGTGACCGGGGTCGGTCACTGGGGCAAGCATCTCGGGATGGATTGCGGCGGGCTGTGGTTGATCACCCACCTGTCGCGCGGCGGCTGGCTGCGATGGATCGACGAGCCCGGGGCCAGCCCGCCGAAGCCCGGCAAGGGCCCGCTGGCGCTGCGGGTGCACTTCTTCACCCCCGAAGGCGCCACGCCCGCTTTCGATCTCACCGAGGCGGGCACCAAGAAGCGGCTGGCGGTGTGGGTGACCGAGGACCCGCTGTCGGTGCCCGGCATCGCGCGCCTGGGCCCCGACGCCCTCGCGGTCAGCGAACCCGAATTCGCGGAAATCCTGCACGGCACCTCCCAGCGCGTGAAGAACGCGCTGACCGATCAAACCCTGCTGGCCGGCATCGGCAACGCGTACTCCGACGAAATCCTGCACACCGCAAAGCTTTCCCCCTTCGCGAACTCCCGCACCCTGGACCGGGATGAGCTGTCCCGGCTGTACTCGGCGATGCGCGCGACCCTCTCCGACGCCATCCAACGCTCGGTGGGCCAGGACGCAGCTCGCCTGAAGGGGGAGAAGCGTTCCGGCTTCCAGGTCCACGCCCGCACGGGCCTCCCTTGCCCGGTCTGCGGCGACACGGTCCGCGAAGTCTCCTTCGCCGACAAATCCTTCCAGTACTGCCCCACCTGCCAAACGGGCGGCAAAATCCTCGCCGACCGCCGCATGTCCCGCCTCCTCAAATAGCGTGAGAATGCACTGACGGACAAAAATGTCCGAATTTCTGTCCACCAGCGCATTCTCGGCGGCTAGACGGGGATTTGGGTGCACCTCTGGAGGACGTGGGCGGGGACGTCTACTCCGGGGGCTAGGTCGTCCGAAGAGATCGGCGGGTCGAAGACTGTGCGCATCGGCAGGACTCCGGCCCAGACTCCGCCTGCGGCAATGTCTTCCGCGTCGTCGCGGGGGCCGCCTGTGCGGACCTTGACCGAGGCCTCGGTGAGGTCTACGGCCAGGACCAGGGTGGCGGCCATCTCCTTCTTGTTGGGGGAGCGGACGGCGTCCCAGGCGCCGGGGGCGGCCTGTTCGACGATGACGCGCAGGGCGTGCATGCGCTCGTCGGGGTCGGTGAGTTCGAGTGGGCGGGCGTGGATGACGGCCGAGCGGTAGTTCATCGAGAAGTGCATGGCCGAGCGGGCGTAGACGATGCCGTCGACGTGGGTGACGGTCAGGGAGACGTTGCCGGTCATGGCGGCGCGGAGGTTGCCGGAGCCGGTGGAACCGTGCAGGTAGAGGGTGTCGCCGTCGCGGCCGTAGATGGTGGGGATGACGACGGGGGTGCCGTGCAGGATGACGCCGAGGTGGCAGAGCATGCCGGCGTCGAGCACCGCGTCCAGGTCGGCGCGGTCGCTGCGACCCCGCTCCTTGGACCGGGTGAGGCTGCTGCGGAGGGTGGGTGACAAAGGCGCCCGCGTCGAAGACGATGGTGTCCGAGTCGAAGCTGTCTCACTCATGAGACCAGTTTCGCGGGGGAAATGGCATTGCTGAATAGCCAATTCTGCGTTGGATTCGAAGACCACTTTGGGGGAGAAGTGCCGTTCACGCTCGCACATCCGGCCGCCGTGCTGCCGCTACGGCGGGTGCTGTGGTTTCCGGGACTGGTCGCGGGGAGTCTCGCGCCGGACCTGCCCTACTACCTGCCGATCGGGATCGACGGGGAGCTGACGCACTCGGTGCCGGGACTGCCGGTGGATCTGCTGCTGGGCGGAGCGCTGGTGGCGATTGCCTGGGCGCTGCGGCGGACCGTCGAGGGGATGGCAGGTAGAGCCATCATCCTCATCAAGCCGAGTCTTGCGGGAGCCGCGGCGGCGCTGCTCATCGGTGCGGTCACCCATCTGGTCTGGGATGCATTCACCCACACCGACGGTGTCGCGGTGCAGCACTGGGAAGTGTTGCGGGAGTCGGTGATCGGGCCGCACCGCGTCTACAACGTGATCGGCTATGTCTCGTCGGTCGCCGGAATGGCGCTGCTGGCGGGGTATCTGGTCGCCTGGTACCGCCGCGCCCGGCCCGTCGCCCCGGATCCCCGGCGGACCCGGGTTGTGGTGTCGCTCAGCGCCGTAGCGATACTCGCCGGTCTCCTAGCGCGAACCGATCCGGTGGCGCGGATCAGCCTCTACGATTGCGTGCGGCACATGATGATCTACGCAATCACCAGCGCCGCCACGGGTTTCGTGTTGTACGCGCTCGTGTCCGCGGCCGCTTCGGCCTCCAGGGGAAATCGTTGATCGCTCGACTCATCGCTGTGGCTTCGACCGCGGCCGCCCTGTTCACCGTGACCACGTCCGCCGCCCAGGCCGGACCGATCGGTATCACCGTGCTACCGCGGCCCAGCGGCGAGATGCCGGTCGGCACAACGACTCTGCACCTGGTCGATCCGGATCGGCCCGACCCGTTCCATCCAGAGCGGCCGCGCGAGCTCATGGTCTCGGTGTTCTATCCGGCCTCCGACGTGGAGCACTATCTGCGCGCCCACTACGTCTCCAGTCAGCTGGTGCCGGAACTGCAGAAGCAGATCGGGGTGGAACTGCCGGGGCTGCTGACGAATTCGTACTCCGACGCCCCTGCCCGGATCGGCGGCTTCCCGGTGGTCCTCTACACGCCCGGCGCGGGCGTCACCCGCCTGTTGGGCACCGGGCTGGCCGAGGATCTGGCCAGCCGCGGCTACGTGGTGGTGACCATCGACCACACCTACGAATCGCCCGCCGTCGAGTTCCCGGGCGGCAGGCTGGCGCAATTCACCGCGCAGCCAGGGGGTTTCACGCCCGAGCTGCGCAAGCGGTACATCGACGCGCGGCTGCCCGACATCGGCTTCGTGCTGGACTCGCTCACCCTGCTGTCCCAGGGCGTCAACCCCGATGCCGAACAGCGCGCCCTGCCCGCCGGTCTCGATCACGCCCTCGACCTCGGGCATATCGGCATGGTCGGCCATTCCTCCGGCGGATACGCCGCGGTCGAGGCGCTGCACGAGGATTGCCGCATCGGCGCGGCCGTCGACCTGGACGGGCAGCTCGGCGTCGACGCGGACTTCGGCCGCGCCGCCATCGAGGGCGTGGACCGGCCGGTTCTGGTGCTGACCAGCCAGCAGATCGAGGAGGTCGGCGACGCCCGCCCGTCGCTCGACGCCTTCTTCGGCAGCGGCACCGGCTGGAAACAGCAACTGACCCTGCGGGATTCGGCCCACTACGACTTCACCGACATGCCGCTGCTCATCCCCGACGCCGCACACGCGGTGGACCGCCGGAATCTGGGCACCATTCCCGCCGCCCGCGGCGCGAACCTGGTCCACGCCTATGTCGCGGCCCTGTTCGACAAGTTCCTCCGCGCCCGCACCGACACCCCGCTCGAGCATCCGCCCACCGACCCGGAGCTCACCCTGCTGCGCTGAGTGGCATGCTGGAATCGACCGGTTGTCGATTGTCCAGGAGGCCACTTGCGGGGAAATCACCTGGTCGACGACGATCTGCCGTTCACCGTCGACCGTGCGAGCGGCGTGGCCCTGGCCGCGCAGGTGGCGGACGGGCTGCGCCGGGCCGCCGCCTCCGGGGCCCTGCGCGCCGGGGACCGGCTGCCGTCCTCGCGGGAGCTGGCCAATCGACTCGGGGTGAGCCGGACCGTGGTCACCGCCGCCTACGACCAGCTGCACGCCGAGGGCTGGCTCGATGGCCGCCACGGCTCGGGCACCTATCTGACGGCCGCGCCCGCACCGGCGGGCGCGCACACCGACGGGCCCGAACGCGTCGATCCGCGGGCCGGACTGCTGGATCTGGCCGCGGGCGCACCCTCCATCGAGGTCCTCGACACGGCCGCGTGGCGTCGGGCCTGGCGGGCCGCCTCGGACCGAATGCCCTTGGTACGCAAGGACCGCCGCGGTGAGCCCGAGTATCGCGAGGCCGTCGCCGAACACCTGCTGCGGCATCGCGGACTGGGCGCGGGCAGCGGCACCACCGTGCTGGCCACCGCCGGAACCGGTTCGGCCGTAGGCGAACTCGCCGCGGCCCTGCTGCGCCCCGGCGATGTGGTGGCCATCGAGGATCCCGGATATCAGCGCGCCGCCGGTGCGTTCCGGGCGGCCGGTGCCCGGCTGGTCCCGGTGCCCGTCGATGCCGAGGGACTGCGGGTGGATCTGCTGCCCGAGGACGCCCGCATGGTGTATTGCACTCCCGCGCACCAGTTTCCGCTCGGCGCGCGCATGCCCGCCGCCCGCCGGGTGGCGCTCATCGAATTCGCCCGCCACACCGGCGCACTCGTGCTCGAGGACGACTACGACGGCGAATTGCGTTACGACACCGCCCCGCTGCCCCTGCTGGCCACCCTCGCCCCCGACGCGGTCGTGCACCTGGGCACCACCAGCAAGATCCTGACCCCCACCCTGGGCGTCGGCTGGATGGTCGCCGAACCCGCCGTCACCGAGGCGGTGCTCGGCTACCGCGAACTCACCGGCACCAGCCCCGCCCCGGCGGGCCAGCAGGTGGTGGCCGAACTGGCCCGCCACGGCGACCTGTCCCGGCACCTGCGCCGGCTGCGCCGCGATATGCCGCACCGCCGCGCCCTCGTGGTGGACGAGCTGCGCGGCCGCGGCCTGGAGGTGCGCGGTGACGACGCCGGATCGCATGTGTTCGTGCCGCTCGCCTCGGCCGCGCAGGAGGATCGCGCGGTGGCCGCCGCCCGCGAACTCGGCGTCCACCTCGACGCCCTCGAGCGCTATCACGTCGGCCCCCGCCACACCTTCGGCCTGTGCCTCGGTTACGCCGCCCTGCCGGCCGCGGACCTGCCGAAGGCCGTCCGGTTGGCCGGGGATGCGCTGAGCCGAGTCGTACAGTGGACCGCATGACCGAAAAGGACATCCACGCCCGCATCAAGGACCTCGTGGACCGTGAGCACGAGCTGCGCTCCAAGACCACCGGCGGCCAGCTCGACCCGGAGGACGAGCGCCGCCAGCTGGCCGAGATCGAAGTCCAGCTCGATCAGTGCTGGGATCTGCTGCGTCAGCGCCGCGCGCGCCTGGACCAGGGCCGCAATCCCGACGAGGCCGAGGTGAGCTCGGCCCGGCAGGTCGAGGGCTACCTGCAGTAATACCCGAGCACTCCGGCATCCGGGGGCCATCTTCCAAGGTGTGGTCCCCGGATGCCGGATTGTTGTGCGTCCAGGGCATAAGCCCCTGGGAGCGCCCCGGGGTTGGGCTTACGCTTTTCAGATGGTGGCAACGACAGACATCACGACCGCGGACGGAACCGTTCGCGGACTCCGGGGCCGCCGCGTTTCACGCTGGCGGTCCATTCCTTTCGCGGCGCCTCCGGTGGGAGAACTCAGATTCCGCGCGCCGCGGCCCGTGCAACCGTGGAGCGGCGTACGCGACGCCACCGGATTCGGTTTCGCCGCAATGCAACACCGCGACGGTGCGCGAATCGGACCGCGGCAGGCGCAGCCGACCGGTGAGGACTGCCTGACCCTCAATGTCACCGCCCCGAACGATCCGGCGGCGTCCCCGCGCCCGGTGATGGTGTTCATCCACGGCGGCGGCTACATGATCGGAACCTCCGCGCTGCGGCTGTATTCCGGTGCGCGGCTGGCGCTGCGCGGCGATGTGATCGTGGTGTCGATCAACTACCGGCTGGGCGCGTTCGGATACGTCGACTTCGGCGAATACTCCACGGACGACGCCCGATTCGAGTCCAACCTGGGGCTGCGCGATCAGGTCGCGGCGCTGGAGTGGGTGCGGCGCAATATCGGCGCCTTCGGCGGCGACCCGAACAATGTCACCATCTTCGGCGAATCCGCCGGTGCGCACGCGGTGCTCGCGCTCATGTGCACGCCCGCGGCGGAAGGGCTGTTCCACCGCGGCATCGCCCAGAGCGCGCCCGCCGACTGGGCGCCGACGCAGGCCGAGGCCCGGCTGTTCGCCCGGCGCTGTATCGACGAACTCGGCGTCGCCCCCGAGGATGCGGCGCGGACGCTGCTCACGGTCGGCGCCAACGACATTCGCCGGGCCGTGGACCGCGCGGTCACCAAGGTGATGCACGAGCAGCCGGGACTGTTCCCGGTCGCGCCCGTGGTGGACGGGGAGTATCTGCCGTCCCCGCTGATCACCGCCTTCACCAATGGCACCGCGCACCGGGTGCCGCTCATCATCGGCACCAACCGCGACGAGGCCACGCTCTTCGTCCGCTTCGACGACACCCTGCCCACCACGCCCGACCGCATGCGCTGGCTGCTGCGCCACGTCGACCAGGCCATGGACGCGGGCGGCGACAGCCCGATCTTCATCAAGCTCGGCCAGACCATGCCGACCTCGACGGAACGGTTGCACGAGGCGCTCGCGGATTACGGTGCGGCTGTCGAAGAGCGGGTGGCCGCGGCCTATCCCGGATTCCCCGGCAAGAAGGCCACCGTCCGCATGGGCGGCGACTTCACCTTCTGGCGGCCCTCGATCCGGGTCATGGAGGCGCACAGCCGATTCGCGCCCACCTACGCCTACCGCTACGACTTCGCGCCGCGCGCAATCCAATTGGCGGGCTTCGGGGCCACCCACGCGCTGGACCTCATTCCGGTCTTCGGCGCGGTGGACTCGGCCTTCGGGCGGGCCATGACCGCCGCGGGCGGGCATCGCGGCTTCCGGTCGGTGTCGCGCCAGTTCCAGGACAACTGGCTGGCCTTCGCCCGCACGGGCGCACCGCTGCCGAACTGGCCCGCCTACACCGAGGACCGGCGGGCCACCATGATCATCGATGCGCCGTCGCGGGTGGAGATCGATCCGGAGCGCACCAAACGCCTTGCCTGGCAAGGGGTTCGGATACCGGCACTCACCTGAGCGGATTCACCAGGGCGTGCCGGACAGGCCCATGTCCGCGAGCGCGGACTGGGCCAGCGCGGTGAGAGCGTCCGCCGTCGGAATGGCCTCCGGGTCCAGGCTGACCAGCGACAACGTGTAGGTGTCGGCGATCCGGGTCAGGTATCCGGAGAGCCGGGTGCGCGGCAGCGCGTCCGGACGCAGCCCGGGATGGATGGCGCGCGCCGCCAGCCCGGTGCACGCGTGCGGTCCCAGCGCGAGCAGGGATTCGGGCAGGTTGCCGATATTGGAGCACAGGATGTCCCGCTCGCCCGCGCCCTTGGCCAGCCGATACGCCCAGCGGTCGGGCATCACCTGCAGGATCTCCTCCGGAATGCCGCCCGGGCTGGTCATGCGGTGCTCGTAGGCGCTGCGGGCCTTGCGCCGCAGGCTAGCCGGGGTGTCGTCGCGGATGATGGCGACCTCGGTCATGGACATGTCGTTGTCCACGCGCGGCTCGTCGCGGGTGTCGACCGGCAGGCTGGCGGCAATGGTGTCGCCGGGAAATCCGCTGGCCCACAGCATGTTCGCGATCAGATGGACGAACAGGCTGTTGGCGGTGCCGCCGTGCGAGACCGCGACCCGGTTCCAGTCGCGGGCCGGAATCGCGAGCACCGCGCCGTGCGTGGCGGTGCCCGAACCGCCGGACCGGGCCTTGCGATCCGGCGCCGCGGTCGGTCGTTCCGGAATGCCGTGCCGCAGCGCCCGGGCCGTCCCACCCAGGACCGTGGCCCACATGCGCCGCGCGTCCGCCCAATCCGAATGGCCCGCAACGGGTGCCGCGAGCGGAATGCCCGACAGCGCGTTGTCGATGGCCAGGGTCAGCGCCCGCCCGTCGGCCAGCGCGTGCGAACAGGTCAGCGCCACCACGCAGCCGCCGTCGTCGAGCCGCGCGGCCGAGAGCCGCCAGCCCGGGCCGGTCTCCGGATTCAGGTCCGCGCCCTGCCGGTCGGCCCAATCCAGCACCGCCCCAGCCGGAATCGGCTCCTGGACCATGGTGAACGGATACGCCGACTGATTCGGCTGCCAGCGCGGGCGCGCGCCAGGCACCAGGGAGCGCACCACCCGCCGCCCGAGCGGGCCGGTGCGTAGATCGCGGTGCACCCGCCAGAGCAGGGCGGGATGCACGGGTTCGGCGGTACGCCAGAGTCCCTGCAGGACGATCGGGGTGCCCATGCCCCGATGCGACCGCAGGAAGATCTCGTCCAGCACGCTCAGCCGATCCATCGAACCGCAAGCGTACCGATCGGTTGCATGTACCGCTGCCGCGCGTACTCGGGGGTTGTGCCCGAGTACGTCCGCCGTGCTCAGGCCGGACGACCGTGGCGACCCGCGCCCGACGCGAAGCGCTGGGCGCCGTCCAGGGCCCCGTCCATCAGGGCCGTCATGCCGTGGCGCAGTTCGTTGGCGATGGCCTCGGACTCCTCGAGCCCGTTCTGCTCCAGCACCGACAGGCGGTCCGAGCGCAGGCAGGTCTGCGGGAGCGCGGCCAGCTCCAGCGCGAGTTCCTCGGCGGCCCGGCGGGATTCGCCGGGCGGGACCACCCGGGTGACCAGCCCGATCTGCAGCGCCTCGGTCGCGCCGACCGCGCGCCCGGTGAGGATCAGGTCCATGGCCCGGCCCTCGCCGATGATGCGCGGCAGTCGCACCGTGCCGCCGTCGATGAGCGGCACGCCCCAGCGGCGGCAGAAGACGCCGAAGGTGCTGTCCTGCTCTGCGATTCGCAGATCGCACCAGAGCGCGAGCTCGATGCCGCCCGCCACGGCGTAGCCCGCGACGGCGGCGATGACCGGCTTGGACAGCTTCATGCGGGTGGGGCCCATCGGGCCGTCGCCGTCCTCGGTGACGGCGTTGGAGCGTTCGGTGCCAAGGGCTTTCAGGTCGGCGCCCGCGCAGAAGGTGCCGCCCTCGCCCCACAGCACGGCGACCGCCGCGGTGGGGTCGGCGTCGAACTCGCGGAAGGCGTCGGCCAGGGCTTTCGCGGTGGGACCGTCGACCGCGTTGCGGGCTTCGGGGCGATGCAGGATCACGGTGTAGACGGGGCCGTTGCGCTCCACTCGTACTGTCACCGGCCCGACGTTACGCCGTAAATCGGGGGTTGCGTCAAGAAATGAATCTTTGGTTCACTTCTTGCATGGCCTATCGCAGAACCCCCGCTGTCCAGGCGCGCCTGGACGCCCAGGCGGGAACGATCGTGCGCGCGGCCATGACCGTGCTGTCCCGCGACGGCTTCGCGGGACTGTCCATGGCGGCGGTCGCCGCCGAGGCCGGGGTCGCCACCGGCACGGTCTACAAGAACTTCAGCGGCAAGGCCGAATTGGTGACCGCCGTCTTCCGTGAGGTGGTCAGCCGCGAGGTCGAGGCGGTCGCCGAGGCCGGGGCGGCGGGGGAGGGGCGCACCGCCCGCGACCGGGTCACCGCCGCCGTCGAGACCTTCGCCGGGCGCGCGCTCAAGAACCCGAAGCTGGCCTATGTGCTGCTCGCCGAGCCCGTGGATACCGCGGTTGACGCCGAGCGGCTGCGGTTCCGCCGGGCCTTCGCCGAGACCTACGTCAACGCGATCGCCGACGGTGTCGCGAGTGGTCAACTGCCGCCGCAGGATCCGCTCACCTCGGCCACCGCACTGGTCGGCGCCATCGGCGAGGTGCTGGTCGGTCCGCTGTCGGAGCGGTTGGAGAGCGAATCGGTGCTGCCCGAGCTCGTCGCCTTCGCGCTGCGCGCGCTCGGCGTGCCGAACGCCGCGCCCCCAAACGAATAAGGAGTCCCGCAATGCATACGCACGACGTCTTCAACCAGGTGCCGCCCATCGTGCCGTTCGACAACTCCCGCAATCCGGCGCTGCTCGAGGGTCTGCATCGGGAGGGCGCGGGCTGGGCCGAGGCCGAGGTGCGGGAGCTGGGTGTGCTGGCGGGCGGTGCGGCCGCGCAGGAGTGGGGGCGGCTGGCCAACGAGTACCCGCCGGTCCTGCACACCCACGACCGCTACGGCAATCGCATCGACGAGGTGGAGTTCCACCCGTACTGGCACAACCTCATGGAAGTCGCTGTCTCCCACGGCCTGCACGGCTCGCCCTGGCAGGACGACCGGCCGGGCGCGCACGTGGCCCGCGCCGCCAAGTTCTACACCTGGGGTGTGGCCGACGCCGGGCACATGTGTCCCATCTCCATGACCTATGCCGTGGTGCCCGCGCTGCGCCACAATCCGGAACTGGCCGCGAAATACGAGCCGCTGCTGGCCTCGCGCGTCTACGACTTCGGTCTGCGTGAGCCCTCCACCAAGGCCGGTCTCATCGCCGGTATGTCCATGACCGAGAAGCAGGGCGGCTCCGACGTCCGGGCCAATACCACCACGGCCACACCGCTTTCCGACGGCAGCTACCGCATCGTCGGCCACAAGTGGTTCACCTCGCACCCCATGGGCGACATGTTCCTGACCCTGGCCCAGGCGCCGGGCGGACTGTCCTGCTTCCTGCTGCCCCGGGTGCTGCCCGACGGCACCCGCAACGCGCTGCGCATCCAGCGGTTGAAGGACAAGCTGGGCAACAAGTCCAACGCCTCCTCCGAACTCGAGTACGAGAACGCCATCGGCTGGCTGGTCGGCGCCGAGGGTGCGGGCGTGAAGACCATTATCGAGATGGTCAATATGACCCGGCTGGACTGCGTGATCGGCTCGGCCACCGGCATGCGCACCGGCGCGGTCTTCGCCACCCATCACGCGCGGCACCGGCAGGCGTTCGGCAAGAACCTGGTCGACCAGCCCGCCATGCGGAATGTGCTGGCGGACTTGATCATCGAGTCCGAGGCCGCGACCACGGTCATGATGCGACTGGCCGGCGCCACCGACCGCGCCGACTCCGATCCGGCCGAGGCCGCACTGCGCCGCATCGCGCTGGCGGTCACCAAGTACTGGGTGTGCAAGCGCGCCCCCGCGCACGCGGCCGAGGCCCTCGAATGCTTCGGCGGCAACGGCTACGCCGAGGAATCGGGCATGCCGCGGCTGTACCGCGAGGCCCCGCTCATGTCCATCTGGGAGGGCTCCGGCAATGTCGCGGCACTGGATGCGTTGCGCGCCATGGCCCGTCAGCCCGAAACCGTCGAGGCTCTCCTCTCCGAGGTGAACCTGTCCCGCGGCGCCAACCGCCACCTGGATGCCGCCATCGACCGAATCGGCAAGGAGCTCACCGACTTCGCCGACATCGAATACCGAGCCCGCCGCATAGTGGAACTGATGGCCCTCGTCCTCCAGGGCGCCCAACTGGTCCGCCACGGCCACCCCGCCGTCGCAGACGCCTTCTGCGCCACCCGCTTCGGTGGCGACTGGGGCATCGCCTTCGGCACCCTGCCCGCCGGCATCGATACCGAAGCCATCCTCCAGCGCGCCTACGTCGACTAGCTCGAACCGGCTCGCGGCCTTCGGGCCTATCGGGCGAGGTCGAGTCCCTGGGCCAGGAGTGCGTCGCGTATCGCGCGAATCGCCTTGGGGCCCATGCCGTGCAACGCCAGCAGATCGCGTTCCGGTGCTCCGGCAAGTTGCTCCAGGCTCTGGTATCCGGCGGCGGCCAAGGCGCGGGCTGCCGGGGCGGAGACGCCCTTCGGCCAGATCGGATCGCTCATGCTCTCCGAGCCTAGGCCGGTCGTGCCGCGTCGGACGTATTTCGCCTTCGAGCCGGCGCTGGCCGGCGCGTGCGGGTCGCCCCGGCGGCGCTCAGTGGGACGGGGTGGCGCGGGCTGGTAGAACGTGTTCTACTTTTGGGCGTATTGGCGGGACTCTCAGGGGGTTGCGGATGAGTGGAACCAAAGGGCCCTTGGCGGGTGTGCGGATTGTCGAGCTGGCCAGTATCGGGCCCGGGCCGCACGCCGGGATGATGCTGGCCGATCTGGGCGCGGATGTGGTGCGGGTGCAGCGGCCCGGGGACGGGTCGGCGATCGGGCCCATGCGGGCGCAGTTGCGTGGGCGGACCATTGTGCAGGCGAATTTCAAGGATGCGGACGATATCGCCGCGGTGCGCGGGCTCATCGACAAGGCCGATGTGGTGATCGAGGGGTACCGGCCGGGCGTGGTCGAGCGGCTCGGGCTCGGGCCGGAGGAATCCCTCGCGCGGAATCCGCGGTTGATCTACGGGCGCATGACCGGGTGGGGGCAGGACGGGCCGCGCGCGGACCGCGCCGGGCACGACATCAATTACATCGGGCTCACCGGTGCGCTGAACGGCATCGGGCGCAAGGGCGAACGGCCGCTGCCGCCGATCAATCTGCTCGGCGATTACGGCGGCGGGTCGGTGTTCCTGGTGCTCGGCATCATTACCGCGCTGTACGAGCGGGAGCGTTCCGGGCGGGGGCAGGTGGTGGACGCGGCCATGGTGGACGGCGTTCTGACGCTGGCGCATTCGATCTGGACCCTGCATCAGGGCGGGATCTGGTCCGACGAGCGCGGCACCAATCTGCTCGACTCCGGAATGGCGTGGTACGACACCTATTCGACGGCCGACGGTAAACACCTCGCGGTCGGCGCGTTCGAGCCGCAGTTCTACGCCGAACTGCTGCGCGTGCTCGAACTGGATCCGGGATCGCTGCCGCACCAGATGGATCCGGCCGGACAGGACGTGCTGCGCAAGGTCTTCACCGAGAAGTTCGCCACCAAGACCCAGGCCGAATGGGCCGAACTCTTCGACGGCGTGGACGCCTGCGTCACACCCATTCGCACCTGGACCGAGGCCGCCCAGGACGAACACCTCAGGGCCAGAGGCTCTTTGATCGAGGTAGGCGGCATGCTGCAGCC
>NZ_BAAFGR010000120.1:0-25377 GCF_041154655.1 Nocardia sp. JMUB6875 | reverse complement strand
GCGCCCCACCTCGGTGGACCCGACCATCGGCAACAACCCCCGCGGCCACATCCAGCCCCCGGACGCCGATGACGACGACGTCGACGTCCCGTCCTTCATGCGCCGCTAACCCCAAGCGCCGCCGAGGATTTCGATCCGAACGCGCCCGTCCCGCTCACCGGGACGGGCGCGTTCGCGTATCCGGGTGTGGTGTGGGACCGATCTCCCCGGTGAGTGCGAGGTTGCCGGGGAATGGCTACTACCCTCGGAGGCATGACTGCAGCCGCACCTGTTTTCCGGACCAGACGCGTGGTGACCACCCGGGCGGGTGGGTTCTCGCAAGCGCCCTACGACTCGTTCAATCTGGGCGATCACGTGGGCGATGATCCGGAGGCGGTGCGGCGCAATCGGGTTCGGCTCGCGGAGAACATCGGGCTGGCGCCGGAGCAGCTGGTGTGGATGGAGCAGATCCACGGGCGGAATGTGGAGATCGTGGACGGGCCGCGCGGCGAGGCGGTGCCCGCCACGGATGCGCTGGTGACGACGCGGCGGGATCTGGCGCTGGTGGTGCTGACGGCCGACTGCGTGCCGATCCTGCTGTCCGATG
This sequence comes from Nocardia sp. JMUB6875, assembly GCF_041154655.1. Classification (NCBI taxonomy): domain Bacteria; kingdom Bacillati; phylum Actinomycetota; class Actinomycetes; order Mycobacteriales; family Nocardiaceae; genus Nocardia; species Nocardia sp. JMUB6875. Next base: position 24,791 of record NZ_BAAFGR010000120.1, on the reverse strand, counting down.
ATGAGGCCGGGGTGATCGCCGCCGTGCACGCCGGGCGGATCGGGGCGCGCATCGGGATCGTGCCGCGGGTGCTCGAGGCCATGGAATCCCTGGGCGCGAAGCCCGAGCGCATCGGCGCGTTCCTCGGACCGGCGGCCAGCGGTCGCCAGTACGAGGTGCCCGCCGCCATGCGCGCCGATGTCGAGGCGCATCTGCCGGGCAGCGCGACCACCACCGCCAAGGGCACGCCGGGCCTGGATCTGCGCGCGGGCATCCGCCGGCAGCTGGAATCGGCGGGTGTGGGCGCGGTCGCGATGGACCCGCGGTGCACTATCGAGGACAAGACGCTGTTCTCGCACCGCCGCGGCGCGCCGACGGGGCGACTCGCCGGTGTGATTTGGATGTCATCCGAGGGAGTTTCAGAATGACCGAAAGTTTTACCGCCGCAAAGGGATCCGATGCGACGGAGGTCACGCCCAACGCCGGGCGCGCCGCGGAGCTGGAATCCTCGCTCGCAGCGCTCATCGAGCGAATCGACGCAGCGTGCCGGGCCGCGGGCCGCGAACCGGGCTCGGTCCGGCTGCTCCCGGTCACCAAGTTCTTCCCGGCCTCGGATATCGAGATCCTCTATCACCTGGGCCGCCGCGAGTTCGGCGAGTCCCGCGAACAGGAGGCCGCGGGCAAGGTGGCGCAGCTGAGCCACCTGTCCCAAGTGCGCTGGGAATTCATCGGGCGGCTGCAGCGGAACAAGGCGAAATCCGTTGCACGCTGGGCCGATACCGTCTACTCGGTCGACAGCGACCGACTCGCCGACACCCTCGACGCGGGCGCGAAGGCCGCCCTGGACGACGGTGACCGTAAGGCCCCCTTGCGCGTCCTGCTGCAGGTCTCTCTCGACGCCGATCCCGAACGCGGCGGCGTTCGCGACGCGGCCCTGCACGCCCTCGCCGATCGGGTCGCGGCCGCGGAATCGCTGCAGCTCGCGGGCCTGATGGCGATCCCTCCGCTGGATGCCGACCCCGATGCCGCCTTCGAGCAACTCGCCCGCATCCACGCCTCATTAACGACCGACCACCCCGAAGCTATTGAGCTGTCGGCGGGCATGTCCGGCGACTTGGAGTCGGCCGTCCGCCACGGATCGACGTGCGTGCGTGTCGGTACTGCGCTGATGGGCGCACGACCGATAACCTCGGCGTAGCAAAGAAACCTCATCAGTCACATTTGAAACATATGCTTGGTGGCAGACGAGGGCTGAGCAGGACAACACCCCAGGCCAACCGGGGCCGAAGGAAGGTCGACCAGATGAGCACGCTGCACAAGTTCAAGGCGTACTTCGGCATGGTTCCGCTCGAGGATTACGAAGACGACTACGTCGACGATCGCGGCGCCACCCGGAGCGCCGACGAGCGCGGTCAGCGTCGTCCCCGGTCCTACGTCGAACGCGAGCGTGACTACGACCGATACGGCGAGGACCGCTACGACGACGAGCCCGCCTACGAGCCGTCGTACAAGGCGCCCTACAAGCCTGCCGGTTACGCACCCGTCTCGCGGCGTGACGACTACGTCGACGAGGTCCGCGACCGCTACGACGCCGACGACCGCTACGAGCCGTCGCGTCGTCCCACCCGCATCGACACCGCCCCGTCCAGCCGCACCCGGACCATGGGCGGCAGCGCGCCCATGGTGCGCGGCAGCACCCGCGGCGCGCTCGCGATGGATACCGACGCGGAGCGTCGCATTGAGGAGCTGCGGGAGCAGGAGCGCCGGATCGAGGCCGCCCGCCGTCCCCAGATCTTCGAGGACGGAGGCACCTTGTCCAAGATCACCACGCTGCGCCCGCGCACCTACGCGGAGGCCGCCATCATCGGTGAGCGGTTCCGCGACGGCACCCCGGTGATCATGGATCTGGTCGAGATGAGCAACTCCGACGCCCGCCGCCTGGTGGACTTCGCGGCGGGACTCGCCTTCGCCCTGCGTGGTTCGTTCGACAAGGTCGCCACCAAGGTCTTCCTGCTGTCGCCCGCCGATGTGGATGTCTCCGCCGAGGAGCGCCGCCGGATCGCGGAAAACGGCTTCTACAACCAGAAGTAACGAGCTGCCGCAGCTGCGAGTGCGCGGCCGCGGCAGCCGGGGGTCGGCGTTCGCGCCAAAAGTAAACCAAGGCAACGAATTACGTTGCGTCAACGGGGGTTGCGAAATAGTCGCGGGGGAATCGCGGGGGAGTCTTGTGCCCGAGTTGTCGGGTATCCGGGTGTCGCGAGTTGTGTCAGCGGCGCGAAGATGCCGTCACGCAGCGGTCATACGGCAGCAGTGCAGCTGTGACCGGCGCGATCAGTGTTTCTATTTTGCTGATCATGGATTCTGAGGCAGAGTGGTCGAGTGGCCCTGTTCCAGGTGGTGTACGTACTGCTGTTCCTCTTCTGGCTACTGCTGATCGCTCGCATCATCGTCGAGTTCATCCGCAGCTTCGCCAGAGACTGGCGGCCGACGGGCTTCGTCGTGGTCATCCTGGAGGTGATCTTCACGATCACCGACCCCCCGGTGAAACTTCTGAGGCGTTTGATACCCCCAGTGAATCTTGGGGGAATTCGGCTCGATCTGTCCATTATGGTCTTGCTCTTTATCGTGTTCCTCTTGATGACGATCACGGGCCAGGCAGGGCAGCCGATAGCTCTGGTGTGACAGAATGGCCGGAAAGAAAGCTTGCCCAGATCTACCGCTAGATCTCCATACGAAGCGTGAAGGGATCGTTCCATGCCGCTGACCCCCGCCGATGTTCATAACGTCGCGTTCAGCAAACCGCCGATCGGGAAGCGCGGCTACAACGAGGATGAAGTCGATGCCTTCCTCGACCTGGTCGAGCAGGAGCTCTCACGCCTCATCGAGGAGAACGCTGATCTTCGCCAGCGCGTTGCCGAGCTCGACGCGGAACTGGCTGACGCCAAGAAGAATCGGGGCCCCGCGGTCCAGCAGGTGAAGGCGCCCGCGCCGGAGCCCATCAAGGCCGCTCCGCCGGTGCCCCCGGCCCCGATGCCGGCGCCGATCCCGGTCGCCCAGGTCAAGCAGGACGCCCCCTCCGCGGATGCCAATCTGCAGGCCGCCAAGGTGCTTTCGCTGGCTCAGGAGATGGCCGACCGCCTCACCTCCGACGCCAAGACCGAGGCCGAGCAGCTGCTGGCCAATGCCAGAGCCAACTCGGAGCGACTGGTCAGCGACGCACGGACCCGCTCCGAGGCCATGATCGCCGACGCCCGCCAGAAGGCCGAGGCCATGCTGTCCGACGCGCAGACCCGTTCGGATTCCCAGCTGCGCCAGGCCAAGGAAAAGGCCGACGCCCTGCAGGCCGACGCCGAGCGCAAGCACACCGAGATCATGGCCACCATCACCCAGCAGCGCAGCGTGCTGGAGAGCCGCATCGAGCAGCTCAAGACCTTCGAGCGCGAATACCGTGTGCGCCTGAAGTCCTACCTGGAATCGCAGCTGGAGGAGCTGGAGAACCGTGGTTCGGCGGTCCCGGTCGACGGTGGCGAGTTCGGCGCGGACGCGTCCGGCAACGGCGCACTCCTCAAGGGCAGCAAGTAAAGTCGGTACTACGGCCAGCGATGCCGCGCCGTTCCGGGCCGATGCCCGGGTGGTCAGGCATCGTCGCCAACCTTTCGAGTCCTCCGATGGCCCGTGCTGTCGAAGCCCAAGAAGGGGATGGTGCACTTGCTCGTAGTGACGCTGACGCTCGCCGCCGTGGGTTTCGGCCTGCTGGTGACCGCACTGACCACCGGTTCGGTGATCTGGGCATGGGGCTGCATCATCGTGTGCGTGATCGGCGCGGTGCTGCTGCTCGTCAGTGCGTTGTCGCTGCGGACCGAGAACGACGAGGAAGCCTCGTCGCGACCGGGCGGTAGACACGCGAAACATTGAGATCTGGCGAGTGGGCGGGTCCGCGGAATAACCGCTGGACCCGCCCCGCTAGTATGAAGACAGCAATACGACGTCGATCCGGCCATCACCGGGGAGTCTTCGGAAGAACGGCGAGGTCACTCGCTTACTAGAACCGAACGGGTGAGCCCGTCACAGCTCGCAACGAGAGGCTCGGTCCTGCAAGGGTTTTCATGATCCGGGGGGCTGGGCAAGCGGGGTGGTACCGCGGTTACGACGCACCGGCGTCGCCATCGTCCCCGTGCCCTTAGGTGATGGCACGAGGAGACGAGAGGCCGCCATGGCGGACGAGACCACTACCCGAAGCGCATACCCCCGCGTCGAGCTGAGCAAGACCAGCGGTCAGGTGTCCTTCCCTGAGCTGGAGCAGCGGGTCCTGGACTACTGGGCCGCCGACGACACCTTCCGCGCCAGCATCGAGAACCGTTCCGATGCAGAGGAATTCGTCTTCTACGACGGACCGCCCTTCGCCAATGGGTTGCCGCACTACGGCCATCTGCTCACCGGATACGTCAAGGATTTGATCCCGCGATTCCAAACCATGCGCGGGAAGAAGGTCGATCGTCGATTCGGCTGGGATACTCACGGCCTGCCCGCGGAAATCGAAGCGGAGAAGCAGCTCGGTATCACGGACAAATCACAGATCGATGCCATGGGTCTCGCGGAATTCAATGCCGCGTGCAAATCCTCGGTACTCCGCTACACCAACGAGTGGCGTAACTATGTCACCCGTCAGGCGCGCTGGGTCGACTTCGACAACGACTACAAAACCCTCGACCTCGACTTCATGGAATCGGTCATGTGGGCGTTCAAGTCGCTGCATGACAAGGGTCTGATCTATCAGGGCTTCCGGGTGCTGCCCTACAGCTGGTACGAGCAGACCCCGCTGTCCAATCAGGAAGCGCGCCTGGACGACTCCTACCGGATGCGCCAGGACCCGGCGGTCACCGTCGACATGGTCCTCGACGTGCCGGCCGATCATCCGCTGCACGCCCTGGACGGCGCGAACGCCCTGATCTGGACCACCACGCCGTGGACCCTGCCGTCCAACCTCGCGATCGCTGTGCACCCCGACGTCACCTACGCGCACGTCGAGGGCAAGGACGGCAAGCGGTACGTGCTGGCCGCCGAGCGGGTCTCGCACTACGCGCGCGAGTTCGGCGAGGAACCGACCGTGCTGTCCGAGCATTCGGGCGCGGCGCTCGCGGGCCTGCGCTACCGGCCGCCGTTCGACTTCTTCCTGGGTCACCCGAACGCGCACCGCGTGCTCAACGCCGATTACGTGACCACCGACTCCGGCACCGGCGTCGTGCACCTCGCGCCCGCCTTCGGTGAGGAGGACATGGATGTCGCCTCCGCCAATGGCATCGACGTCGTGCAGCCCCTCGACGCGGGCGGCAAGTTCACCTCGATGGTGCCGCCGTACGAGGGCCTCATGGTCTTCGACGCCAATCCGGTCATCATCAAGGACCTCAAGGCCGCCGGAAAGTTGCTGCGGCACGAGACCATCGAGCACTCCTACCCGCACAGCTGGCGTTCGGGCCAGCCGCTGATCTACATGGCGGTGCCGTCCTGGTTCGTGGCGGTCACCAAGTTCCGCGATCGCATGGTGGAGCTCAACAAGGAGATCACCTGGGTTCCCGAGCACATCCGCGACGGCCAGTTCGGCAAGTGGCTGGAGAACGCGCGCGACTGGAACATCAGCCGCAACCGGTACTGGGGCGCGCCCATCCCGGTGTGGATCTCCGACGATCCGGCCTACCCGCGCGTGGACGTGTACGGCTCGCTCGATCAGCTGGAGCAGGACTTCGGCGTGCGGCCGACCGATCTGCACCGGCCGATGATCGACGAGCTGGTGCGCCCGAATCCCGATGACCCGACCGGGAAGTCGATGATGCGGCGCACCCCCGAGGTGCTCGACTGCTGGTTCGAGTCGGGTTCGATGCCGTACGCGCAGGTGCACTACCCCTTCGAGAACAAGGAATGGTTCGAGGGCACGCCTGATGCCGCCGCCCACAGCCCCGGCGACTTCATCGTCGAGTACAACGGCCAGACCCGCGGCTGGTTCTACAACCTGCACGTGCTGTCCACCGCGCTCTTCGATCGCCCGGCGTTCAAATCGGTTGTGGCGCACGGCATCGTGCTGGGCGACGACGGCCTCAAGATGTCCAAGTCCAAGGGCAACTACCCGGACGTCAACGAGGTCTTCGACCGTGACGGCTCCGACGCCATGCGCTGGTTCCTCATGGCGTCCCCGGTGCTGCGCGGCGGCAACCTTATCGTCACCGAGCGCGGCATCCGCGAGGGCGTGAGCCAGGCGCTGCGCCCACTGTGGAACGCATGGACCTTCCTGCAGCTGTACGCCTCGGCCCCCGGCACCTGGCGCACGGACTCGAAGCACGTGCTGGACCAGTACATCCTGGCCAAGCTGGCGCAGACCCGCGACGTCATGACCGACGCCCTCGAGGTCTACGACATCGCGACCGCCTGCGACGAGCTGCGCACCTTCGCCGACGCGCTCACCAATTGGTATGTGCGCCGGTCGCGTTCGCGCTTCTGGGAAGAGGACCGCGATGCCATCGACACCCTGCACACGGTGCTCGAGGTGACCACCCGCCTGGCCGCCCCGCTGCTGCCGCTGCTGAGCGAGGTCATCTGGCGCGGCCTCACCGGCGAGCGCTCGGTGCACCTGGCCGACTGGCCCGCCGCGGACGAGCTGCCGCACGATGCCGAGCTGGTGTCGGCCATGGACGAGGTGCGCACGGTCTGTTCCACGGTGCTGAGCCTGCGCAAGGCCCAGAACCTCCGTGTGCGCCTGCCGCTTTCGGAGGTGACCGTGGCCGCGGCCGACGCGGAACGCCTGCGGCCCTTCGTGGATCTGATCGCCGACGAGGTGAACGTCAAGCGCGTCGACCTCACCACCGACGTGGCCGCCCACGGCCGCTTCGAACTCGTGGTCAACGCGCGCGCCGCCGGACCGCGCATCGGCAAGGACGTCCAGACGGTCATCAAGGCCGTCAAGGCGGGGGAGTGGAGCGAGGCCGCCGACGGCACCGTGTCCGCCGCCGGAATCGCCCTGCTGCCCGAGGAATACACCCAGCGCCTGGTCGCGGCCGAGCCCGAGTCCACCGCCGCCCTGCCCGGCAATGCCGGTCTGGTGGTGCTGAATTCGGTGGTCACCGAGGAGCTGGAGGCCGAGGGCTGGGCCCGCGACCTCATCCGCGATCTCCAGGAGACCCGCAAGTCGCTGGGGCTGGATGTGTCGGACCGCATCACCGTGGTGCTGGACGTTCCGGCCGAGCGGCTGGGCTGGGCGGAGACCCACCGCGAGCTGATCGCCGGTGAGATCCTCGCCACCGCACTCACTTTCGGTGAGGCGGGCGCGGACGCCGCCGAGATCGTGGGTGGCGTGAAGGTGTCGATCACCAAGGCGTGAGCCGATAGTCGAGAGGGGCGGAACCGAATCGGTTCCGCCCCTTCTCGTTTGCGCTAGGTGCGGGGCCGCAAGCCGTCGAGGACGTGGTCGACCAGGTTCGGCGCGTCGAGGACATCGCCCACGCCCAGCAGGAAGCGGAGATAGACCGGGCCGTAGATCAGATTGGTCATGACCAAGGGGGACAGGTCGTCCCTGATCTGCCCGGCGCGGATGGCGGTCTCCAGCCGCCGCGTCGCATTCGTCTGCCGCGGTTCGACGAAGGTGTCGCGGACGTTCTGCATGAGCTTCGGGTCGTGCTGTGCCTCGGCGATCACCCCGCGGTAGACACAGCCGACATCGCCGGCGAACATCCGGGACAGCGCGGTGACCTGGGTCTTCAGATCGGCCGCGATGTCTCCGGTATCGGGAAAGTCGGTGGCCGAACCGATCTGGTCATTGATGGCCTCGAGCGCGATCGCGCCCTTGGACGGCCACCACCGGTAGATGGTCTGCTTGCCCACCCCGGCCTTGGCGGCGATGGCCTCGATGGTGAGTTTGCCGTAGCCCTTGCTCACCGCCAGCTCGAAGGTCGCGTCCAGGATCGCCTGATGCGACGTGGCGTTGCGCAGTTCGGGGTTCGGTGCCGGTGACATGCGTCGATAGTACCGCGCAACGAGACGGAACGTCTCGTCTTGACAGGTGATCATGACCGGTCTAACTTCTCTACATGAGACGAGACGGACCGTCTCGCCTGATTTATCGGGAACACGGTCGCTAGGAGCGAACAATGACCACTCTCACCACCACCGCCACTGTCACCGCGAATGTCGCCGCCCCCGCGGCGGTTCCGTCGGTGCACCGGCGCGCCGTCATCACCTGGCTGGCCGTGTACCCGACCATCACTCTCGCACTGGCCCTGCTCGGCCCCCTGATGACGGACCTGCCGCTGATGGTCCGCACCCTGGCCCTGACCGCCGTCGTGGTCCCGGCCACCGCCTACGTGCTGATCCCCATGCTGATGAAGGCCAACCACCACCTGACCCTGCGGCTGCACCGCTGACGGTGTCTCGAAACCCGCACACCCCCAACGGATTCGAAGGAACGAAGATGACCGACACCGCAACCACCGCCGCCGACCGCTTCGAGCGTGGTCTGTCCGTCCTCGACGAGGTCGGCGGGCCCAGCGGCCGGGCGGTGGTCGGCGGCCTGGCCGATATCGCTCCGGACCTGGGCCGCTATGTCGTCGAGTTCGGTTACGGCGACATCTATTCCGGCCCCGGCCTGACTCTGGCGCAGCGGCAGCTCGCCACCATCGCGGCGCTGACCGGAATGGGTACCGCCGCACCGCAATTGCGCTGGCACATCGGCGGCGCGCTGAACGTCGGCGTCACCCCGGCCGAGGTGGTGGAGACCATCGTCCACATCGGCGTCTACGCCGGGTTCCCGGCCGCGCTCAATGCCCTGGCCGAGGCCCGCAAGGTCTTCGCCGAGCGGCCCGAGGCCGGAAACCCGGTGACCGCCAGCCAGATTCGCCCGGACGAGACCACCCAGCAGCGCTACGAGCGCGGCCTGGCCAAGCTCGCCGAGGTCGACGGCGACGCCGCCGACCACATCTTCGAAACCCTCGGCGCGACCGCGCCGGACCTGGCCCGCTATCTCGTCGAATTCGCCTTCGCCGACGTGTATTCGCGCCCCGGACTCGATCTGAAGACCCGTGAACTCGCGACCGTCGCGGCCTGTACCGCCATGGGCACCGCGGCTCCCCAGCTCCGCGTGCACCTGCACGGCCTGTTCAATGTCGGCGGCACCGTCGAGGAGGCCGTCGCGGTCATCACCCAGATGGTGTCCTACGCCGGGTTCCCCGCCGCGATCAATGCGATCACCACGCTGCGCGAGGTACTTGCCCAGCGCTGACCCGCTCTGACCGGGCGATTCGCCCTCCGGCGTGATCTGGGTCTCGAGACACGCCAGCCCTGGTTCTCTTGTGACGCATGTTGCGCGTGCGATACAACGGCTATCAGCTAGCAAATTTGATCTTTGGCTGAAGCAGTTCCCGCGGTATCGCCGATGAAGGGGCGCGCACATGGCTCGAAGGCAGCTAGGCAGGCTCAGAACTTTGGTTACCGGAGTGATGGCCATGGGTTTGACCGGGGCTTTGTGGGCTGGAACCGCCCATGCGGACACCGGCTCGGGGGCATCGGGATCCGCGTCCGGATCCTCATCGGGCAGCGGAACCGGCTCGTTCTCGGGCAGCGCCAGCGGTTCGGCGCAGTTGCCACTCGCTAGCCCGCGCGCTCAGATCGCGCTGGCGCTGGCGGGCACGCAGACCGGCAAGCCCTACGAGTGGGGCGGCACGGGTCCGGACACCTGGGACTGCTCGGGTCTGGTGCAGTGGGCCTTCCGCAGCGTCGGCATCTTTCTGCCGCGCACCACGTGGCAGCAGGCCGAGGTCGGGCTCGAAGTCCCGTTCGGCGCACTGCAGCCCGGGGATGTGCTCATCCTCAACGATGACGCCTCCCACGAAGGCATCTACGCGGGAGGCGGCAACGTCTTGAACGCGTACGACTGGGGTGTGCCCGTCGGCCTGACTCCGCTGAGCCAGTTCGACATCTACACCATTCGACGCTTCTTCTGAATCTGCTTACTCGACAACGAGTTCCACGGGGATGTTGCCCCGGGTGGCCTTGGAGTACGGGCACACCTGGTGCGCGGCCTCGACGAGCTCGCGGCCCTTCTCGTTCTGCAGCTCCTCGGGCAGCTCGACGCGCAGCACGACGGAGATGCCGAAACCGGTCTCCTCGTCCTTGTTCAGGCTGACGTCGGCGGTCACCGAGGCGTCGCCGATCGAGACACCCGCGTTGCGGGCGACGACCTGCAGCGCACCCGCGAAGCAGGCCGAGTAGCCCACCGCGAACAGCTGCTCCGGGTTGGTGCCGTCACCGCTGCCGCCGGCCTCCTTGGGCTGGGCCAGCTTCAGGTCGAGGTAACCGTCGGAGCTGACCGAGCGGCCCTCGCGGCCGACGGAGGTAGCGGACGAGGTGAAGAGCTTAGCCATTTCGAATCTCCCTAGACAGACTTGTCTGTTCAGACGTTGCCCAGAGTAGACAGACCTGTCTGCTATCGTCAATACCGGAATCCCGCGCAGGGGGAAGGAGTGCAGGTCGCATGAGCGAAGCGCGTGATCGCCTGCTGGACACCGCGACTCGGCTGTTCTACGCCGAGGGCATCCACACGGTGGGCATCGACCGCATCATCGCCGAGGCCGGCATCGCCAAGGCGACCTTCTACCGGCACTTCAAGACCAAGGAAGACCTGGTCGTCGCGTATCTGGTGCGCGAATACGGCAGGCAGCGCGAGACCTTGGAGGCGATCCCGGGCGTCGGCGCGGACTCCATCGTCGGCATCTTCGAGCGACTCGGCGACCTCAGCTGCGGACCCGGTTTCCGCGGCTGCCCGTTCCTCAACGCGGCCGTCGAGTTCCCGAATCCGGATCATGCCGTGCGCAAGGTCGTCGACGACTATCGCGCCTGGTTCCGCGATCTCATGGCCGACCGGCTGCGCGCCGCGGGCCATGACGATATCGACAATGCCGCCCGCGTGCTGTTGCTGACCCGCGACGGCGTGGCCATCAGCGGGGGAGTAGGAGACAACGAGACGGTCCGGGTGGGCATCCGGACCGCCTTGTCGCAGTTGGGTATTCGGCCGAGCTAGACCCCGACGGTCTCCTCCATCTCCTCCTCGGCCTCCTCGTGAGTCTCGACCGCGGCGGCATGGCGCGGGCCGAGTTCGGCTGCGCGCTGGCGCTTCTCGGCCAATCCCGCGATGGCCATCAGGGTCACGCCCGCCGCGAACCACAGGATCAGGCTGGTGATGCGGCCGCCGAATCCCGCGCCGTCGAAGTACATCAGGCTGCGCGCGCCCTCGACGAAGCCCGCGCCGTTCCAGAAGTCGTGCAGCGTCCCGAAGAAGTCGTTCTGCAGCCACGGGCTGTAGACGCCGCCGGAGCTGGTGAAGTTCAGCATCACGAACAGCACCATCATGGCCAGGGTGGTCCAGCGCTTCAGGAAGGTGTGCAGGCCGATGCCGATGGCCATGATGCCCGCTGAGTACAGCCACGACATGGCCCACACCGCGCCCGCGTCATGGTCGACCACGTGGAAGACCGGGCCCGAGAGCGCCAAGCCGATCAGGCTCACCAGCAGCGAGGTGATCAGGCCCAGCAGGCCGCGCGTCCACATGGGCAGGCCCGCGCCCGCCGCGCCGATGGCGGCCACGCTGCCGTAGGAGCCGATGCTCAGGGCGACCAGCAGGAAGAAGATGCCCTGCGCGGTCGGATCGCCCGAGGCGGGGCTGGTCACGTCGGTGACGGTCATGGGCGCGTTCTGCTTTGCCGCGACCTGCCCGAAGACGGCCTCGACGGCCATGGCGGTGGTATCGGATCCGGCCTTGGCGACCAGCAATTCGGGCTTCTGTGGGTCCGGCACGTACGCGCCCGCCAGATCCCGGTCGCGCAGCTGGCTCACCGCATCGTCGCGGGTGGGCACGGTGATCACGTCGAGCGCATTGCCGCCCTTGTCCTTCATGGTCTGCGCCAGCACCTTCACCTGCGGGCTGTCGCCGACCACGGCCACGGCCAGGTGGTTGGGCTCGGGCTGGTGGAACGCGCCCAGGTACGCCAGGCCCATGCCCAGGCACATGAGCAGCGGGGTCAGCAGGTGGACGGCGACGTGCCGGATCTGGTGGGAAGCCATCAACTCATCTCCAATAGTTGGTAAATGCAACCAAGCGAGGTTGTAGTCTACAACCATGGATCGTGCACCCGCATTCCCCGGCCGCGCCGATGCGATCGAGGTCATACAGCGCGAGCTCACCGCGTTCGCCCGCCGCGCCCGCGGCCGCGCCACCGAACTGCATCCGGAGCTGTCGCTGGTGGCGTCGAGCATCCTGGATCTGGTGATCGAGCGGAACGGCTGCCTGGCCGCGGACCTGGCCGGGCACTTCCACCTCGACAAGTCGACGGTCAGCCGCCAGGTGGCCGCGCTGGAACGCGACGGCTACCTGGCGCGCGAGGTCGATCCCACCAACCGCCGCAATCTGGTGTTGCACGCGACCGCCGAGGGCAAGCGGGTGGCGCGGGCCGCCGCCCGCAGCCGCGCCGCCGCTTTCGCCGAACGCTTCCGGGACTGGGACGACGCGGATGTGGAGCGGATGGCCGAATACCTGGTCCGCTACAACGCCGCCGACGAATGAGCGGGCGGCGCAACCGGTTTCAGCTGGTGGATTCGGGCAGCCCGAGGCCCTTGGCCAGGGTCGGCCACGAGGTGCGCAGCGCGTCCTGCCAGTAACCCCAGGAGTGGGTGCCGGGCTTGGCGATATCGAAGGTCGCCGGAATGTCCAACTGCCGCAGGCGAGTCTTGAGATTGCGCGCGCACCAGTCGCTGGCCGCCTCCAGGATGCCGCCGACCAGGATCTGGTTCGGCAGGCCGCCGTCAAATGGGCCGAGGCTGCGGACATCGGCGACATTGTCGTGGCGGCCGGGCAGGCCCGAACCGTTGGAGACATAGATCCCGAGACCGCGCAGCGCCTCGGCATGGACGTAGGGATCGTTCGCGGCCCACTCCGGATCGTCCATTGGGCCGTACATGTTCACCGGATTGCCGCCGCCGATGGAGATCACCAGGTTGGCGAACTTCTGCCCGATCGGATCGCTGATCTGCGCGCAGCCGCTGTAGGCGGCGACCGCCGTGTACAGACCGGGCGCGGCGATCGGCAGCTGCAGCACCGAGGTGCCGGACATGGACATGCCCGCGATGGCGTGAATCCCGTTGGTGTCCAAGGCCGTATCGACGAGCGGGGGCAGTTCCTCGGTGAGGAATGTCTTCCACTTGGGCAGCCCGAACCTGGGATCCGGTGTGCGCCAATCGGTGTAGTAGGTGAACGCGCCGCCGATGGGCATCACCACGTTCACGTTCTTGTCGTCGAAGAACTCGCTGGAATCGGTATTGCGCTTCCAGGTGGCCGTATCCTGGCCGCCCCCGGCGCCATTGAGCAGGTAGAGCACCGGCCGCGGCTCGGAGGTGTCGGCGGGGCGCTGCACCTCGACCGCGATATCGGTGTCCATGGCCGCCGAGTGCACGTGCAGCGTCAGATTGCGGGCGTCGCGAATCTCGAAGGAGCGAATGGTGGATCCGTCGTCGGAGACCGCGTTCCCGGCCAGGGTGGCGGTGCTGGTGATGGGATCGGGCGGTGCTCCGGAAGCCGTCCCCGCCGGGACCACCATCGAGAATGTAGTGACAACAGAACATCCTGCCGCCGCGAGCATCGCCGCTCGGGTGCCCAATCCGCCTAGCAAAACCGACCTTCGATCAACCGGGTGTCCCGACCCGGATGGATGATCGCCGAAACCTGCCCCTATGTTTCGGGTTTCGACAAAATCGGTGATGTGATCTATTCGGCGACGAGCTGACGCAGCAGCGGCCCGTACTCCGGATGCGCCAGCGCCGAGGCGAATTGGGCGGTCAGGTAGTCGGCCGGGTTGCCGGTGTCGTACCAGCGGCCGCGAATCACCTGGCCGTACACCGGGTTCGAGGCGGCGAAGATATTGATGGCATCGGTCAGGTAGACCTCGCCGGTGCGGTGGGTGTACCAATCGTCGACCTGCTTGCGCAGCTCTTTGATGATGCCGGGGGTGACCACGTAGCCGCCGATGGCCGCGAAGGACGAGGGCGCGTCGCTGGGCTTGGGCTTCTCCTTGAGGCCGCTGATCCGCATCAGGCCCGCGCCGACGGTCTCCTCGACCACCGGCACGCCGTAGCGCTGGGATTCGGAGGGATCCATGGGCATGAGCGCCAGCACGGGCGCGCCGGTCTGCTCGTAGGCGTCCACCAGCTGCTGGGCGCGCGGCACCTCGGCGACGAACACGTCGTCGGGCCACAGCACCAGCATGGGCTCGTCGCCCAGGTGGCGGGCGGCATTGAGCACGGGGGTGCCGTTGCCGTAGGGGCCGTGCTGGTCCAGGTAGGTGATGTGCCCGGCGCGGCCGAGCTCGCCGACCTCCTCGACGGCGTCGGCGTAGGCAGCCTTGCCGTCGGCGCGCAGCTGGGCGACCAGGGCGGGATTGGGGCGGAAGTGATCCTGGATCAAGGACTTTCCGCCGCTGACCACGATGGTGATATCGGTGATGCCCGAGGCCACCAGCTCGCGGACCGTGTGTTCGATGACCGGCTTGTCGCCGACCGGGAGCATTTCCTTCGGAATCGCCTTGGTCAACGGCAGCAGCCGCGAGCCGATGCCGGCGGCGGGAATCACGGCCTTGCGAATCGTCATGGCTCGATCATCACACAGATGGCTGCACGTACCTGTCGGTAGCCGGTTGTAGATTTCCCATTGTGAACCCGTCCGCCGACCTTCAGCCGCAGGTCATCGAGCCTGTTCGGGGGCAACGGCGGTGGGTGCTGCACATCGATATGGACGCTTTCTTCGCATCCGTCGAGCAGTTGACGCGGCCGACCTTGCGCGGGCGGCCGGTGCTGGTGGGCGGCATGGGCGGGCGCGGTGTGGTGGCGGGGGCCAGCTACGAGGCGCGGGTGTTCGGGGCGCGTTCGGCCATGCCCATGCATCAGGCGCGGCGGCTGGTCGGGGTGTCGGCGGTGGTGATCCCGCCGCGCGGGGCGGTGTACGGGGAGCTCAGCGGGCAGGTGTTCGACACCTTGCGGGCGCGGATCCCGGTGCTGGAGACGCTGTCGTTCGACGAAGCGTTCGGGGAACCGGCGGAACTGGTGGGGGCGAAACCGGATCGGGTCCTCGAATTCTGTGAGGAGCTGCGCACGGCGGTGCTGACGCGCACCGGACTGGTGGCCTCGGTCGGCGCGGGCGGCGGCAAGCAGCTCGCCAAGATCGCGTCCGGGCTCGCCAAACCCGATGGGGTGCGGGTGATCTCGGCGGCCGAGCAGGACCGGTTCCTGTCCGCGCTGCCGGTGCGCAAACTCTGGGGGATCGGCCCGGTCGCCGAAAGCCGTTTGCGCTCATTGGGAATCGAGACGGTGGGTGCGCTGGCCGCGCTGCCGGAATCGGAGGCGTCCTCGATTCTGGGCGGCAGCGTCGGGGTGGCGCTGCACCGGCTGGCCCGCGGCATCGACGACCGGCCGGTGGCCGAGCGGGCCGAGGCCAAGCAGATCAGCGCCGAAACCACCTATGAGACCGACATTCTCAATCTGGCCCAGCTGCGCCCGGCCATCGAGGCCATGGCCGCCTCGGCGCACCGGCGGTTGACCGAGGACGGGCGGGCCGCGCGCACCGTGGTGCTCAAATTGAAGAAGACGGATATGAGCATCCTGACCCGGTCCTCGACGTTGCCCTATGCCACCGAGGATCTGGTGACGCTCACCGCCGCCGCCCAGCGCTCCGCCCTCGATCCCGCCGAGATCGGGCCGATTCGCCTGGTGGGTGTGGGTTTCGCGGGGCTGTCGGAGGTCCGGCAGGAATCGCTGTTCCCCGAACTGGATCAGACCGTCGACCCCGGCGGCGCGGTCTCCGACGAGCCCACCTTCGCGATGCCGCAGTCCCCGGATCCGGTGGTGCCGCCCGCAACTCGCTCCTACGCGGTCGGAACCTGGTATCCCGGACTCGATGTCGAGCACCCTGAATACGGCCACGGCTGGGTGCAGGGCGCGGGCCATGGCGTGGTGACCGTGAGGTTCGAAACCCGTTCCACGGGACCGGGTCCCGCCCGCACCTTCCCCGCCGAGGACCCCGATCTGAAGCGCGCGGATCCCCTCGACAGCCTGCGGTGATGCGGTTAAGACATATTTGCGCGAATTATGAGGATTCGGACTGAAAATGCCGCGTCATCGGCGACGAAGAGGGTTTCCGAGACCCCGCGTTGGTAGTCTCGCGAGCTGTCGAACGGATCTCCACGAATGCAAAGGACGAGCAGTTGAAGCTTCAGAAAACTGGACGCATCGCGGTTGCCGCTCTGGCGGTGGTCACCGTACTCGGGCTGTCGGCGTGTGGGAGCGATGACAAGAAGGACAGCAAGCCCAAGACCACCACCTCCAAGGCCACGACCTCCCAGGTCGCCTACCCGCCGGCCCCGACCGCCGCGGACCTGAACGCCCAGCTGCAGAAGGCGCTCGACCCGAACGTGCCGGACTCGGAGAAGCTGGACATGATGCAGGGCGTCTCGGCCGACCCGACCCTGCCCAACCGCCTGGCCGAGGCCTACAAGCAGAACAACGCCACCATCACCGTCACCAATGTGACCGATCTCGGCAACGGCACCCTCACCGCCGACGCCCAGGTGGCGGTCAACGGCGGCCAGCCGCAGCAGGCGGTCGTGCCGTTCGTGGCCGAGGACGGCAAGTGGAAGGTCCAGAAGGAATGGATCTGCAACGCCCTCTCGCTGGCCAACCAGACCTCCCCGGCCTGCAGCTGAGCCCCTAATGAGCGACCCGGCATCCCCTAACCCGATGCCGGGTCGCTCCTCTCTTGGCGCGTGATCATGAGTTCCGCTTAGGATCGGCGGTCGTGACCGACGTGTTGGAGAAGGCGGGGCAGGATTCCGCCGGGAGTGCTGGTGCCGAACCCGAGAGACGAATTCGAGGGGGATGGGCCCGACCGCTCGCTCTGATCGCCGGCCTGGTGGCCGTGGTATCCGCACTGGCCGTGCCGCTGCTACCCGTCGTGGTCGATCACACGACTCTGAGCTGGCCGCAAGGCAATTCGGCGCAGAGCATCGAAGCTCCGCTGGTGACCTACGCGCCCTTGACCTTCGATGCCAGCATTCCCTGTTCGGCTGTGACGCAGCTCGGTTCGAAGGGCGGCACGCTCGCCGCCACCGCGCCCAATGGTGCGCCGGACCTCGAGCGCTACGGCTTCGTGGCCCGGGTCACGGCGGCCTCCACCACCGACGGCGTGACCACGCCGGGCAAGTTGGAGGCGATCACCCACCACAAGACGCTGGTGAGTGTTCCCACAGATCAGCTTCCGGCCGGGTGCGCTCTCACCGTCCACTCGGATATGACCGCCACCACGGCGACGCTGACCGGTTCGTCGGTCGCGCCGGTCACGCTCGCCGGTGACTACCGGCCGCAGCTGGTCGGTGTGTTCAGCGATCTGAGCGCCTCCGACGGGGCCAAGGTCACCGCGCAGGTCGACAGCCGCTTCACCTCCGTGCCGAGCACGATCAAGAAGATCGCCATCTGGACCGCGATCCTCGGCACACTGATCGCCTTGTTCGCGCTGTTCCGGCTGGACCGCCTCGACGGTCGCCGCAGCCGCCGCTTCCTGCCGCAGCACTGGTGGAGCTTCAAGCCGGTCGACGCGGTTGTGCTGGGGATACTGCTGCTGTGGCACTTCATCGGCGCCACGACCTCCGACGACGGCTACCAGTACGGCATGGGCCGCGCGTCGATCCACGCCGGGTACATGGCCAACTACTTCGGCTACCTGGGCGTGCCCGAAACCCCGGTCGGCACACCGTATTACGACCTGATCGGCCATATGGCGCAGATCAGCCCGGCCAGCCCGTGGATGCGCCTGCCCGCGCTGCTGTGCGGCATCGTGATCTGGCTGGTGCTCAGCCGCGAGGTGATTCCCCGGCTGGGCGCGCGGATCCGGCGCGACCGGATCGCGGTGTGGACCGGTGCGCTGGGCTTCCTGGCCATCTGGCTGCCGTACAACAACGGCCTGCGGCCGGAACCGCTGGTGGCCCTTGGGCTTCTGCTCACCTGGGTCTCGGTGGAGCGGGCCATCGCGACCGGTCGACTATTGCCCTACGGCATCGCCATCACGATCGGCGCGCTGAGCTGTACCGTCGGCCCGTCCGGCATCATCTGCTTCGCGCCGCTGCTGGCCGGTGTCCGGCCCATGTGGCGGATTCTCAACAGGCGCGCAAGCGAATTGAGCAAGCCGGTGCCCGCGGGCTCGAACGGGTTCACCGTGCTGCGCACCCGGTTCGGCGCGTATCTGAGCCTGGCCGCGCCGCTGGTGGCGGCCGGTGCGGTGGTGCTGGCGATCATGTTCGCCGATCAGCCGCTGGCCTCGATGTTCGAGATGCGGCGGGTGCACGATCTGATCGGGCCGAATGTGCACTGGGACGCCGAATACATTCGCTACCAGTACCTGTTCATGCCGACCATCGACGGTTCGCTGGCGCGGCGGTTCGG
Source organism: Nocardia sp. JMUB6875 (assembly GCF_041154655.1). Classification (NCBI taxonomy): domain Bacteria; kingdom Bacillati; phylum Actinomycetota; class Actinomycetes; order Mycobacteriales; family Nocardiaceae; genus Nocardia; species Nocardia sp. JMUB6875. The sequence continues at coordinate 6,299 of NZ_BAAFGR010000120.1, read as the reverse complement.
CATGTTCGCGTTCTGGATCGGGCTGCTGGTGTGCGCGTTCGTATTGCTGCGCAAGGGCGGACGGATTCCGTTCACCGCGCCCGGGCCGGTCAAGCGGATCCTCGGCACCGGCGTCGGCGTCATCCTGCTGATGATGATCACGCCCACCAAGTGGACCCACCACAACGGTATCTACGCCGGAATCGCCGGTGTCATCGCGGTTTTGACGGCCGTCGCGGTCGGGCCGAAGGTGATGCGCTCGCCGCGCAATCGGGCGCTGTTCGCCGCGATCGTGGCCTTCGCGCTGGCCGTGGCGTTCTCCAGCATCAACGGCTACTGGTACGTCTCCAACTGGTCCATCTCGTGGAACGACAAGGCGGTCGTGATCGCCGGAATCGGCGCGGACAAGATCCTGCTGGCGGTCGCGCTGGGTCTGCTCGGTCTTGCCGGTTGGTTCCACGTGCGCGCACCGCAACAGCCGGGCCCGCACCGCATTTCGAAGCTGGGCTGGCGCTTCGTGGCGATCCCGCCGCTGACGGTGGCCGCCGCGTTCATGGTGCTGTTCGAGGTGGCCTCGCTGGCCAAGGGCGCGGTCGTGCAGTACCCGGCGTTCTCGCTGGCGCGCTCGAATGTCGATGCGGTGCTGGGCAAGCCGTGTGGGCTGGCCAATGATGTTCTGGTGGAAGAGCATCCGAACGCCGGAATGCTGAAGCCGGTGAACGGTGACGTGCTCGGCACCTTCACCGCCGACGCGGTGGGCTTCTCGCCCAAGGGCGTGGCGACCGATCTGCGTGCCGACGACGACACCGACAACGGCGGTAACGTCTCCGCGGCGGTCAGCGGCCGCTCGTCCACGACCGTCGACGGAACCACCACCGCGCCACTGCCTTTCGGCCTCGACGCGAACACCCCGATGCTGGGCAGCTACGGCAGCAGCGAGGCCGTCTCGACCCTGACCACGGGCTGGTACTCGCTGCCCGCGGCCAAGGATCGCTCCGGCATCATCGCGATCGCGGCGGCCGGGCGCATTCGCTCGGTGGACAAGGACGGCGTCGTCACCCCCGGCCAGTCGGTCGAGGTGGAATACGGTGTGCCGGGCGCCGATGGCATCGACGCGCAGGGCCGGGTCACGCCGATCGATATCGGTCCCGCGCCGACGTGGCGCAATCTGCGGGTGCCGCTCAGCGATATTCCCACCGACGCCACCGCGATTCGCATTGTCGCCTCCGACCGCGACAGCGACGGTAAGCAGTGGGTGGCGCTCACGCCGCCGCGCATTCCGCAGACCGTCACGCTCGAGGACTACGTCGGCCGCTCCAAGCCCGTCCTGCTGGATTGGGAAGTGGGCCTGCAGTTCCCGTGCCAGCGGCCGTTCGATCACCTCGACGGCATTGCCGAGGTGCCGGACTTCCGCATCCTGCCCGACCGGGGCGGCGCGGCCATGACCACGCTGTGGCAGAGCCACGACGGCGGCGGTGCGCTGGGCTGGAGTTCGATGCTGCTGCGGCCGGTCACGCTGGCGACGTTCCTCGACAACGATCCGCGCCGGGACTGGGGCGAGCTTCAGCGGCTGGAGCGGATCGACGGTTCCGCGCAGACCGCGAAGCCGGTGGTGACCACCGAAACCCATTCGGGCCGGTGGAATCCCGGACCGATCAACGTGACCGGCTGGCAGTAGCTCCCGATCAGCCCTGCATCTCGGCCATGCGCTTCTGCATCTCCTCGGGGCTCACGTCCTCGACGTGCAGGGCCAGGGTCCAGCGGTGACCCCACGGGTCCTCGAGGGCCGAGGTGCGGTCACCGTAGAACTGGTTGGCGGGCGGCTGGAGCTCCCGCGCTCCGGCCGCCAGCGCGGTCGAGTGCGCGGCGTCCACATCGTCGACATAGATGTAGAGGTTGACCGGCGTGCCGCCGATCGCGCGGGGATCCAGGAAGCCCATGGACGGTGCCGGGTCGCCGAGCATGATCACCGAAGTGCCGAACTGCATTTCGCAGTGGGCCACCTTGCCGTCCGGACCGGGCATGCGATAGCGCTCGTCGGCGCCGAACACGTGCTTGTAGAAATCGATCGCCTGCGCGGCCCCGTTGCAGGCGAGGGCCGGGCTGACGGTCGGGTAACCATCGGGAATGGGTTTGACATCGGACATCGGAAACCTCCGATCGAGGTTGTTGTCGGACGCCCCCGAGCCTATTCCCGGGCACCGACAGGAATTGCTCGAATATCCCGATGATCATGCGAAAAGCGTTGGCTGCCGGAAAATTTCCGTGGCCATGGAAACCGGGCGGACGTTAGGGCCCGGCCGCCCCGCGCAGCTTGCGGACCTGCGCCGCGGTCATGGCGCTGAGCTGCTGCGGATCGGGCTCCTTGGCATCGGAGTAGGCGATCTGCACGACCGTCGAACCGACCAGGGTAATGCTCACATCGGTGTAGAGCGTGAGCCCGTCACTGGTGGTGCGCACCTGGAATGCGGTCGATCCGTCACCGGCCTGCGGCTGATTCAAACCGCCCAGCCGGAATTCGACTTTGGTGTTGTCGGCGTCCTTACCGGAATATTTCGTGCAGCCTTGCAATAGTCCTTGCACCGCGGAGAACGCCTGCGCCGCTCCACCGTTCGCGTACGACGCGGCGTCGATGTCGATGGAGGCGAAATCGGATCCGGCGAACTGCGCCGCCGCCTGCGCGGCCGAGCCCGGAGCCTGATTGGCGATGGACGCCAGGATCTTCGCGCACTGCGCCGGATCGGTCTTGGCGCCCGCGCCGCCGCTGGCGCCGGGCGGCGGATCATCGAGGGCGGTGAATCCGGCGGGCAGCTGCGAGGCGTCCAGCAGATCCGAGCGCAGCGTGTACTGATCCAGCGCCGGCGCGACGCCGGGCGAGGTCGAAGGCTGCACGGTCGGGCCGAGACTCGGCAGGGCGGGCGCGGAATCCTTGTTCCCGCAGGCGGTCACCGTCAGCGCCAGCGCGCCGGACAGCAGCGCCAGCCGCGTCACGCTCCCCACTGCACCTCCGTGCGCAGGGTCTGCCGCAGCGTCACCGCGCTGCGCGGATCGCGGTAGGTCTGGTTGCCGCCGACTTCGACGGAGCCCGAAACCGGCAGCGGCAGGCCGAGATCCACCGCGATGGTGCCGGTGCCGTGCATGAGGTAGTCGACGATCTCCAGCTGGCCCGCCTCGTTGGGCAGATGCCAGACAGTGGATTTCGGGGTCTGCACCACGTTCAGTTCGATGGTGAGCTGGTTGCCGTCGCGGGCGGTCAGGGTCGCGGTGGTCACCTGCTCGAGCGGCACACTGCCGGAAACCTGCTGGCGCACCGTCCACACCGCGCCCACGCCGACCGGCTCCTGCGGGAACGCGATGGACTGGTACACCGCTTGATAGAACGACTGCTCCAGGGCGGCGCGCGCGGTATCGGAGGTGGCGGGCTTGGGGGCCAGCTTGAGCGCGGTGATCGCGCCGAGCTCGTTGACGTCGAACCCGACCTGCGACCCGTCGGCGGACAGCAGCGCCTTGGCGAGGGCCGGGTCGGGGGAGGTGACATTGCCGAGGGTCAGCGCGACGCCGTCATTGCCGGTCTGCGCGATGAGCGGAATGGTCACCGAGGGCGGGGAGATATCGCGCTGGGCCTGATTGTTGATCTGCTGCTCGATGTGGTGCTCGGTGCTGAGCGTGACCTGCTGGGTGCAGCCCGGCTCGAGGGTGCGGCGCAGCTGCGCGCGGGGTTCGGCGCCCGGATCGACGACGGTGGTGGTCACCGCCTCGATGGGCATGGTGACCTCTTTGTTGATGCCGACCGGCTCGGTGCTGTCGGCCTCGACCGTGCGCTCGGTGCCGTCGCTGCAGCCGACGCCGAAGGCGGTCAACGTCATCGCGAGAACTACCAGCAGTACACCCGAGCGCGCGCCGCCTCGCCGCGGCGGGCGCGGGGTGCCGGAACAGGGTGCGGTGGCGTTCGCCGAGCTGGGGGATGAAGACAACACCGTCACGTCGAACAGGTTACGGCGCGTTCCTGAAAAACAGCTGGGATCACGAGGGGGACGGCCATTCGAAGTCGCTGGGCGGGGATGAGGAATGATGGGCAGGGTGAGTACCGACCGCCCGCGCGAATCCGGCGCAGAGGAACCCGATATCGCAGCGGAACCCGAGACGTCGTCAGAGTCCGAGGACGCTGCCTCGTCGAAGGCCGAGTCGAAGGCCGCCGAGGCGGTGTCGAAAGAGACCGTGGCATCGCAGCCGCTACGGCTGCGCAACCTGCTGGTGATCGCCGCGGTGGTGCTGGGGCTGGACCTGCTGACCAAGACCATCGTGGTCGCGACCATGACCCCCGGCAAGCCGATCTATCTGATCGGTGACTGGGCGCGCCTGACCCTGGTCCGCAATCCGGGCGCGGCGTTCTCCATGGCCACCGGCATGACCTGGCTGCTGACCCTGGTCGCGGCCGCCGTCGTGATCGGTGTCATCCGGATCGGCCGCACGCTGCGGTCGCTGCCGTGGGCCATCGGCCTGGGCATGGTGCTGGGCGGCGCGCTCGGCAATCTCATCGACCGGTTGTTCCGGGCGCCCGGACCGCTGCAGGGACATGTGGTGGATTTCGTGGCGGTCGGCTGGTGGCCGGTGTTCAATGTGGCCGATTCCTCGATCGTGTGCGGCGCGATCCTGCTGGTGGCGTTGACGGTGTTCGGTTTCGAACCCGACGGCAGCCGCATGCACCGCGAGCACGCGACGAGCGCGAAGGGGGAGACCGCATGAGAGAGACCCGCAGTATGCCGGTGCCGGACGGGCTGGACGGCATGCGTGTCGATGCCGGACTGTCGCGGCTGCTGGGGCTGTCGCGCACGGCGGTGGCCTCGATGGCCGAGGAGGGCGCGGTCCAGCTGGACGGTGTGGCGGCCGGGAAGTCGGACCGGTTGAGCGCCGGGGCGTGGCTGGAGGTCGAATTCCCGGAGCCCAAGCGCGAACTCACGGTCGAGGCGACGCCGGTGGACGGGATGAAGATCCTCTACGCCGACGACGACATCGTGGCGGTCGACAAACCCGTTGGGGTGGCGGCGCATACGGGTGTGGGCTGGAGCGGGCCGACCGTCGTCGGCGGGCTGGCGGCGATGGGATATCGAATCTCGACCTCGGGAGCCCATGAGCGGCAAGGCATCGTGCACCGGCTCGACGTCGGCACCTCCGGTGTGATGGTGGTGGCCCAGTCCGAGCACGCGTACACGCAGCTGAAGCGGGCGTTCAAGTACCGGACGGTGGAGAAGAAGTATCACGCGCTGGTGCAGGGGCATCCGGATCCGTCGAGCGGCACCATCGACGCGCCGATCGGGCGGGCGCGAGGGAATGATTGGAAGTTCGCGGTCACCGCGGACGGGCGGCCCTCAGTGACGCACTACGACACGATCGAGGCGTTCCAGTCCGCGAGCCTGCTCGACATCCATCTGGAAACCGGTCGCACGCATCAGATTCGCGTGCACTTCTCGGCCGTGCGGCATCCCTGCTGCGGTGACCTGACCTATGGTGCGGACCCGCGGCTGGCGGAGCGACTGGGGCTGGAACGGCAGTGGCTGCACGCGCGGCAGTTGGGGTTCAACCATCCGGCCGACGGGCGGTGGGTGGAGATCACCAGCGAGTACCCGGCCGACCTCGAACATGCCCTTGACGTGCTGCGCGCACACTGATCGGATTCCTGGGTGGATGCAACGACGCTGCGCCGCGCCGGGATCGCCGCGGCGGTCGTACTTTTCGCGGTTCTGATCGTTGTTCTGGGGTGGGCCATTCCGCCCCGGGCGGCGATCATCTCCACCGATCGGCTGGGGCCGGAGGGTGGGGAGCCGGTGGCGCAGTATCTGGCGCGGGCGCAGAAGTCGTTGGAGGGCAGTGATTCCGGGGAGCACTGGGCGCTGATGTCGTTCAGCCCGGGCATCACCGCCGACCGTATCCCTGAATTCACCGGCGGGCTGCGGATTTCACAGGTGGACTACCACGTGTCGGTCGACCGGGTCGCGACGCCGATCCTGGCCGTCGGCGTGCCCGCCGGGGACGGAGCTGCGGTTGCCTCGATCAAATCGGCTGCTGGGCAGGTGGAAACGACACCGACGTACGACGATCGTTCGGCGCGCGTCACGAAGCTCGTCGCCGCCCGCCTGAACGCCAACTGCCCCTGCGTTGTCGGTGTGGTTTTGCAGGGCACTCTGCCACAGCTCCGAAACCTGGCCTCCCACGCGGAGGTTCGTGCCGTCGAGGCCCTGCCCGCCGACGCTCCGGCGGGCGTGTTCGCTGTGTCGCCGTTGCTTCCCGAGCAAACCGACACCGCTAGCCCCACCCCCGAC
>NZ_BAAFGR010000119.1:0-25457 GCF_041154655.1 Nocardia sp. JMUB6875 | reverse complement strand
GGGGGCGCGGGCCAGGGTGCGCTGGGACAGCAGCCAGCGGTCGCGGATCATGCGCTCGACCTTGGGGCGGGCGGTGGCGGCGAGGATCTGGCGGCAGACAGCGGCGCCGCGGGCGTCCAGGCGCGGATTGCCGATCAGGGCGTCGAGCTGGGCGTGCTGCCGGGGGTCGGCGTAGCGCAGCGCCAGGGCGAGCAGGACGGTGTGTTTGCCCTCGCGCAGGTCGTCGAGGGTGGATTTGCCGGTGCGGGCCGGATCGCCGAAGATGCCGAGCAGGTCGTCCTGGAGCTGGAAGGCCTCGCCGAGCGGGCCGCCGAAATCCGAAAGCGCCTGTGCCACTTCGGGTCCGGCCCCGGCCAGCGCGGCGCCCAATTGGAGCGGGCGCACCACGGTGTAGGCGGCGGTCTTGTAGCGGATGATCTCGAGCGCCTGGTCGAGATCGCGGGTGGGGCGTCCGGTGGTGAGCAGGTCGAGGTACTGGCCGTAGTGGACCTCGGTGCGCATGGCGTCGAGAACCGGTGCGGCAGCGGCGGTTTGAGCCTCCGATAGACCCGCGGCGTGTAGTAATTCCTGCGACCACACCAGCCCGAAATCGCCGATCAGCAGCGCGGCGTGGGTGCCGAAGCGGCCGGCCGCGCCGCGGTCCCGGGCACTGCGGTGGCGGTCGGCCACGGCGCGATGCACGGTGGGCTGATCCCGGCGGGTGTCGCTGTCGTCGATGATGTCGTCGTGAATCAGCACCGCGGCGTGGAACAACTCCACCGCGGCGGCCACCCGCACCACCTCCTCGGGTAGTCCGACGCCGCCGCCCGCGTACCAGCCGAGCACGCAGAACAGCGGGCGGATGCGCTTGCCCCCGGCGAACAGGAACGAGCGCACGGCGTCCACCACATCCGCGGGCAGTCCGGCGGCGGCCGCGGATTCCGCTTTGCCACTGAGGAATTCGTAGAGGGCCGCTTCGACGCGCGCCCGCATGGCGCTGCGATCCAAAGGCGACACGGTGATCGTGGCGGTGCTCATCGGTACCTCCGCAAGGCGTGCGATCGATGATCTTGCGCGCCAAGGGGATCCGCTCGGCGCGAATTGGGGATATCCCGAAATTCGTTAGTGTTCAGCGAATGCGACGAGTAGGGCTTGACCTGAAGAAAGTGTATAACGGGCGGCGGCCGACCGTAAAGCGTTACCCGCCAGCATCGTCGAGCACGAACAGGTGAACGAAAACAAGGATGCCACGCGCGGCGCCCTCCGCGCATGGCATCCTCGATGGCTTCTCCGACGAAAACCGCTGTCCCCCTATAGCGGAACGGCGGCTACAACAGATCGGCCAGCCCCTTCAGCGGCCCGGGCAGCCCGGCCACATGCTTCTTGATGCCCGTCGCCACCGGGTTCGGGGTCTCTTCGCGCAGCCGGTCCAGCTCGGCCTGCATGGTGTCGACGGTCCGGGTGTAGAACTCGTCGACGAGTCCGTCGTCCTCCGGATCGCCCGGCTGGGTGGACCAGTCCAGGGCGGGCAGGAAGCTGACGGTCACCGAGGCCGGCAGCGGCAGCTGCGGCAGGATCGGGGCGACGCCGAAGGGCAGGCCCACGGTGTAGGGAAACACCTTGGCGCGCACCAGCTTGTCCAGTTGCAGCAGGCGCGCGGTGCGCTCGCCGCGGCTGAGCACGAAGATGGAGTCGTGGCCGCCGTTGGCGACCGCCGGGATCACCGGCACGCCCAGTTCCAGGGCGAGGCGGATGAAGCCCTTGCGCTCGGCGAAGTCGATCTTGCCGCGATCGGTCCACGGGCGGCACGCCTCCCAGTCGCCCCCGGGATACACCATGACCGCGCCGCCGTCCTTGAGGCCCTTGGCCGCGGACTCGCGCGAGGCCGGAATCACGCCGAACTGGCGCAGGCTGTCGCCGAGAATCGGTGCGCGCAAGAGAATGTCGTGCGCCACACCATAGGTGGGCTCGTCGGGGCGGTGCTCGAGCATCGCCATGAAGGTGATCCACACCTCGGGCGCCCAGTAGATGGACGAGTGATTGCCGATGACCAGCGCCGGTCCGGACACGGGCAGATTCTCCACGCCGGTGACCGTCGGGGTGAAGTAGTCGGTGTAGGCCCGGGCCAGCGGCAGCAGCGGGTGGTTCGGGTCGGGGATTACCTTGGTTTCGGTCATGAGCCATTCCTGTCGGTTGCTTTGCCGGGGACGGGCGGCACGCAACGACACTCCGGCGCTTCCCCTTCCGGATACCCGGATTTTCGAATCAACGCCGAGCCGAATTGAATTGCCCCCGGGTCACATCCCCATTGATAGCTCCGACGGCCGCGCACGCGCGGTCCTGATCAGCGTACGGACGTCGCTGCGTTGCGACAGATGCCCGTCACCGTCCTCCTGCGCCACCGACGTTATCAACCCCAAGCGCTTGCTTGGTAGGAAGTGTGCGAAACCCAACATTCATCCGGCTTTCTCCGGCGCGACTCGCGGGCTTCGACCTAGGATGGCCGATTTCCTCTGCGGCATAAAATGACTGCTCGTCCGCTCGAACAGCTCGGCACGATCCTCCCGCTCCTCCTCGATCTCCACGATCTCCGCGGCGAAGGGAATGCGTGTGCGCGACAACGGGTTCGACCATCGGCTCGATCGCAGGACCCTGCTCGGACTGGGGGTGACGGCGCTGGCGGCGCTGAGCCTGCCCGGCTGCTCGCGATCGACCGCCTCGGGCGGGCAGGCCACCACGACGGCGAATCCCGACGACCCCGAGGCGATTGCCGCCGACGCCTACGTCTTCGGCTATCCGCTGGTTCTGATGGACGTCACCCGCGTCGCCGCCGGCGGGTCGAATCGCTTTCTGCACGCCCAGGATCTGCCCACCAGCAGCGCGCGCTCGGTGGTGCGGATGAATCTGGACACCCTCTACTCCAGCGCCTGGCTCGACCTCGGACCCGAACCCATGGTGTTGCAGGTGCCCGCCATGCCCGGCGGCCGGTACTGGCTCATGCAGATCATGGACGCCTGGTCGAATACCGTGCAGGATCCCAGCAGCGCCGATCCGCAACTGGCCGACCACCGCTCGGGGCCGCCGTTCGCCTATGCCATCACCGGCCCGAACTGGTCGGGCACCCTGCCCGAGGGCCTCACGCCACTACCGGTGCCGACCCCGACCGCGTGGCTCATCGGCCGCATCCAGGTCAACGGCGAGGACGATCTGCCCGCGGTGCACACGCTGCAGCAGCAGTTGAAGCTGATGCCGCTCGGCGATTGGATCGCGGGCAAGCCCGCACCCACCGACAGCCTCCCCCGACCGCGGGGCGACGCGCCGCCGGATCAGGTGGCGGCCATGGACGCCAAGACCTTCTTCGACCGCATGTGCGCGGTACTGGCGGTGAATCCGGCCGCGCCCGCGGACGATCCGATGATGGCGCGGATCGCCGCCATCGGCGTCACACCCGGCGGCACCGTCGACGCCCAGCCCGCCGATCTGCTGGCCGCGGCCGTCAAGGACGCCCAGCACCGGATCGTCACCTACAAGGATCCGGAGGGCAAGGATCTCAACGGCTGGAAGTTCGCCACCAATCTCGGTACCTACGGCATCGACTATCCGCTGCGGGCCAATGTCGCCTACACCGCGCTGGGCGCGACCCGCGCGCGAGACGCGCTGTACCCCACTATCGCCGAGGACGCCGACGACCACGGCATCCCGCGCCGGTTCCGGCTGAAGTTCCCCGCCGGGCAGCTGCCGCCCGCCGACGCGTTCTGGTCGCTGACCGCCTACACCGCCGACAGCTACCTGGTCGAGAACGACGCCGACATCTATTCGGTCGGTCATGCCGTGCCGGTGGTACCCGGACCGGACGGTTCGGTCGAGCTCGCCATCCAGCACGCCGATCCGGGACCGGCTGTGCCGAAGGGCAATTGGCTGCCCATCCCGGCCGCGGGCCGGTTCTCCCTGACCCTGCGGCTGTACGCCCCCACCCGGGAGGCACTCGACGGCAAATGGCAACCGCCGGGACTCACTGCCGTCCCGGCGGGCTGAAAGACCGTGAGATGCGCCGGAATCCGACATCACGGACTTTCATGCCCTAATGCGCATATCGGCGTATTGATATGTCAAGCGTTGCTGCGGCGGAGCAGCAGGGCGGCGAACAGGTAGCCCGCCAGGGCGATTCCGGCACACCAGGCCAGGGCGGTCGGCGCGGACTCCCCCACCGGGGTGTTCATGAGCAGGCCCCGCACCGTCTCGGCGATCGAGGTGACCGGCTGATGCTCGGCGAAACCGCGTAGCCAGCTCGGCAGCGTGTGCACCGGCACGAAGGCGCTGCTCACGTAGGGCAGGAACATGAAGATGAACATGAAACCGTTGGCCGCCTCCGGATTTCCGACCAGCAGACCGAGCGCCGCCGCCAGCCAGGACAGCGCGAGCACGAAGCAGGAGATCATGCCCGCCAGCGCGAGCCAGCGCAGCGGATCCGAGGTCGGGCGGAAGCCGATGGCGACCGCGACCAGGATCACCAGGCCGGTGGTGAGCAGATTGCGCAGCACGCTCTCCACCACGTGCCCGGTGAGCACCGCGGTCCGCGAGACGGCCATGGCCCGGAAGCGGTCGATGATGCCGGTGTGCATATCGGTGGCCACCGCCACCGCGGTGCCGCCGGAGCCGAAACCCGCGCACAGCAACAAGATTCCGGGCACCACGTAGTCGATGTAGGAGCCGCCCACATTCATCGCGCCGCCGAAGACGTAGACGAACATGAGCAGGATGGTCACCGGGATCGCGAAGGTCATGATCATCGTGTCCGGGCTGCGCAGGGTGTGGCGCAGATTGCGGCCGACCATGGAGACCGAGTCCTGGGCGGCATGGGTGAGAGTGCTCATCGCACAGCCTCTTTCACGGTGGCGCCCGTCAGGGCGAAGAAGACGTCGTCGAGATCCGGTGTGTGAATGGACAATTGGTCGATGGCCACGGCGTGGTCGTCGAAATGGTCGAGCAGCTTGCGGATATCGCCGACGCTGCCGTCCGAGGGGACCCGCAGGGCCAGCTGTTCGGGATCCACCTCGGCCATCGGGACCGCGCGGGCCGCGGCGGCCAGGCCGTTCTCCTCGGCGAATCCGATCCGGATGTGGCCACCGGGCACCAGTCGCTTCAGCTCCTGCGCACTGCCCTCGGCGACGATGCGGCCGCCGTCGAGAACCGCTATGCGGTCGGCCAATTGGTCGGCCTCCTCCAGGTATTGGGTGGTGAGGAAGATGGTGACGCCATCGGCGACCAGCCCCCGGATCACCCGCCAGAGCTCGCGGCGGCTGCGCGGATCCAGGCCGGTGGTGGGCTCGTCCAGGAACACGATGCGCGGCTGACCCATCAGGCTCATGGCGAGGTCGAGGCGGCGGCGCATACCCCCGGAGTAGGCGCCCGCCCGCTTGCCCGCGGCGTCGGTGAGCTCGAACTGCTCCAGCAATCGCGCTGTGCGACCGGCGGTTTCCCGCGAGCCCAGATGGAGTAGCCGCCCCATCAGCCGCAGGTTCTCGGCGCCGGTCAGCACCTCGTCGACCGCGGCGAACTGGCCGGTGACGCCGATGAGGGCGCGCACCGCGTCCGGCTCCCGCACCGGATCGCGGCCGCCGACCCGCACCGCTCCCCCATCGGGCCGGTTCAGCGTGGTGAGGATGCGGACCATGGTGGTCTTGCCCGCGCCGTTCGGCCCGAGCAGGGAGAACACGGTGCCGGCGGGGACGGCGGCGTCGATGCCGCGCAGCACTGCTTGGTCGCCGAAGGATTTGGTGAGCCTGCTGACCTCGATGGCGAGGCCGGGCGTGGATGTGGTCATGGGTTCCCCCTGGATCGGACTGGCTGGTTCCAAACTGTTTATGCCATACACTCTGTTTATAGGCTACACAGTTTTGGCGATGGCGCAAGATAGAAGCGAACGACGACAGGAGGTCAGATGAAGCGGCCGGACGTGCGCGTCCTACCCAAGTCGGTGAAGCTGCTCTGGAATCTGGACAACGCGGGCACTCGCGGGCCCAAACGCGGGCTGAGCCTGGAGCAGATACTCGACACCGCGATCGCGATCGCCGACGCGGAGGGCTACGGCGCGCTCTCGATGGCACGGGTCGCCAAGGAGCTCGGCTTCACCACCATGTCGCTCTACCGGTACGTCGACAGCAAGGACACGCTGGTCGAACTGCTGCACGACCGCATCTTCGACATCCACCCGGAGCTACCCGAGGGCGACTGGCGGGCGGCGCTGGAAGCCTGGGCCTGGGCCGAATTCCGCGCCATCCGCGCCCACGACTGGTGGCTCGACATCCCCACCACCTCTCCCCCGCTCGGCCCCAACAACATGGCGTGGCTCGAGGCGGGCTTGACCGCGATGTCCGGTCTGAACATCCCGGAGCCGCTCAAACTTCAACTGCTGCTGAATCTTTCGATCTACGTCATGGGCCGCACCCGATTCCTGCGCGACACCATCCAGCAGGCCAAGGAGGACATCGACTACAGCGGCATTCTCGGGGAGGTGCTGGACCCCGAGAAGTTCCCCGCGGTCACCAGCGCCCTGTCCAATCGCGCCTTCGACGATGACGACATGCACTGGGAGGAAGCCGATTTCAGCTTCGCCCTGGCCCGGCTGCTGGATGGTTACCAGGTCTTCATCGATTCTCTCGGCGGGCGCTGATCAAGCCTGCGTAAACACTGCGATAACCCGCGCATGTCGCCTTGACCTGCGGGATCGCGTCGGGCCACCCTGGAGGGGCAGCCACCGGAACGGACGCGGCAATGGTCGGGGACCTTCTTCTCGCAACCTCGTGGCGTACGAAAGATCGTGCGGTGGCGCGGTTTTCACCGAGGAGTTGCCATGGCCGAAGTATTGCGTTCCACCCTTGCGGCCGGTGCCATGGTGCTCATTCTCGGCGCGGCGAGCGTGGCCTTCGTCTACGGCGGGGTGCCCGCGGAACCGGGCTCGGCCCGGCCGGTCCCCGCGACCGTCGGGGCCGAGCGGCCGGCGACCGCCAAGGCGCTCACCAGGATCGCGGCCAATCCGAACAGCGCGCAGACGCAGGCCACCAACCCGATCCAGCCGCCCGCCGCGTACGCGATCCCCGCACCGCTGCCGATCACCGCGCTGCCCAGGTAGTACGCGAACATGTAGAGCGACGATGCGGCACCGCGGTTTTCGGCCAGCGTGCCCACCCACGCGCTGGCCACCGTGTGCGCGCCGAAGAACCCGGTGGTGAACAGCAGGATCCCGATCAGCACCGTGCCCAGATGGTCCGGGATGGTGACGAGCGCGCCGAGGACCATCAGCGACAGCGACGCGACCAGGATGCGATGGTGTCCGCGGCGATCGGCGAGCCGGCCCGCGTAGGCGGAGGCGACGGTGCCCGCGAGATACAGCACGAACACCGAACCGGCCAGGGCCGCGGGCAATTCGAACGGCCGGTGGGTGAGCCGGTAGCCCAGGTAGTTGTAGACCGAGACGAAGCTGCCCATCAGCAGGAAGGCCAGGCCGAACAGCGAGAGCAGTCCGCGATGGCGCAGCTGCCGCCCGAGATCGCCGAGCAGTGTGCCGAATCCGCCCGGGCGCGGGGCGAATCCGCGCGAGGGCGGCAGCGTGCGGGCGAACCACACGGTGCACAGCGCCGCCGCGACCGAGACCGCCACCTCCGCCCACCGCCACGAGCTCACGCCCAGGGCGATCGACGGAATCAACCGGCCCGCCAGTCCGCCGATCGTCGTCCCCGCGATGTACACGCCCATGGCCGCGCCCAGTCCGGCCGCGCCGACCTCCTCGGCCAGATACGCCATGGCCACCGCGGGCACCCCGGCCAGCGCGATTCCCTGCACCGCCCGCAGCCCGAGCAGCAGGTCCAGGCTCGGCGCCAGCGGCAGCAGCAGACCCAGGGCCGAGGCCAGCACCGCCGAGCCGATCATGACCTTGGTCCGCCCGATCCGCGCCGACAGCACCCCCGCCGGAATGATCGCCAGCGCAAGGAAACCCGTGGTCAGCGAGACGGCCAGGGCCGCGTGCGCGGGCGGCACATCGAAGGCGGCCGACAGGCTCGGCAGCAGCGACTGGGTGCTGTACATGGCGGCGAAGGTGGTCAGTCCGGCCGCGAAAAGGGCGGTGGTGACTCGCTTCTCATGGCTGGCCGACGGCCGATCGAGTGCGGCGAGCCCCTGAACGCTGGTCATCGGTTCCTCTCGAAGCTGTCTGCTGCGGATGTGCGAGATCCAGGGTGCGACGCTGGCGTTTAGAACGGAAATGCATGATGATTGAGACGCTAATGCGGAGACGGCATAAAGTGAGGAGGCGGCGTGCTCGGCGCGGATCTGGAGTGGTTCACGACACTCGCCGAAACCGAGAACGTCAGCGTCGCCGCCGACCGGCTGCACCTCGCGCAGCCCACGCTCTCGCGCATGCTCGCCCGGCTCGAGCGCCGACTCGGGGTGCCGCTGTTCGATCGGCACGGCAAGCGCATCCGGCTCAATGACTACGGCCGCCTCTACTACGAGCACGCCCGCCGCGCCCGCGCCGAACTGCGCGCGGGTGAGCAGGCCGTCGCTGATCGGGTCAATCCGGCCAAGGGTGTGGTGCGGCTGTCGTTCCTGCACTCCTTCGGCAGCGGGCTGGCGCCGCAGCTGATCGGGGAATTCCGGCGCAGTTCCGGCCGTATCGATTTCACGTTGTTCCAGGGCGCGGCGGAGGTGATCACCCGGCAGGTGCTCGACGGGGAGGCCGATCTGGGGCTGGTGTCGCCGCGGCCCAGCGAGCCCGGGATCGGCTGGCACACATTGTTGAATCAGCGTCTGGCGCTGGCGGTTCCGGCCGATCACCGGCTGGCGGGGCAACGGCAGATCCGGCTGGCCGAGCTGGCCGAGACCGAATTCATTGCCATGCACCCGGGTTTCGGCATGCGCCGCCTCTTCGACGAACTCTGCGCGGCGGCGGGGATCCGGCCGCGCATCGCCTTCGAATCCAGTGACCTGGTGACGGTCTGCGGACTGGTGGCGGCCGGGCTCGGGGTCGGACTGGTGCCGGTGGAGGAATCGATGCCGCCGGGCATCGCGGTGGTGCCGCTGGCCGATGCGGGGGCCTCGCGCGATGTCGGCCTGATCTGGTCGGCGGCGGCGACACCGTCGGAGGCCGTGCGGCGCTTCCGGGATTTCGCGGCCGAATGGGCAACCCGCCGTCATGCCTGGTGAGGGGCTTTCGCGCCCACTGTTACGGTGACTGAACGGTAACTGACTTGTAGCTTCGACCCAGGGAGCCCGTGCAGCCACCTCGTCAGGTCCTCGACACCGTCGCCGCGAGCGCCGCCGCCGCGGTCGCGTGCCTGGCGCTGATCGTGCCCGTCGACACCGGCTGCGGACCCGTGGAGTCCTCGGCGCTGCAGATGACCCTGCTGACCATCACGGTGCCGCGCGCCACCGCCGCGGGCGCGGTCGTCGCGGTGCTCGCCGCAGTCTGCGTGAGCATGTTCGGGCCGCGCGTGGCGTGGGCCACCGCCACCGTCACCGCGCTTCTCCTGGCCGGGGACCACCTGCTGGTGACGGCGACGCCCGCGAGCCTGTCCACCGCCAACTTCGTCGATTCACTGTCGGCGGGCGTGCTGCTCGGGGCGGCCGGGGCCGGGGCGCTCGAATATCGGCCGCCCGCAATCGGATACCTGTTCGGGGCATTGAGCGGGCTGGCGATCGGCGATCACCTCGAGTTCTCGGGAAGCGCGCACGAGGGCCGGACACTGGTCGAACGGGCCTTCAACGATCTGCCGCCGACCTGGCTGACCGTGCCCACGGTGGGATTGCTGGCCATCTGCTGGCTGAGTCGGCGGCGACCGGTCGACGTCTATCCGACCACGCTGAATCTCCCGTTCGGGCCGGTGCTGGCCGCGGCCGTGGTGATCACCACCATCACCGTGGTGCCCGAACGGCTCATGCATCCCGGCGCCGCGCCGCTCGCCATCGCGGCCGCCGTCCTTATCACCCTCGCGGCCACCGTGTTCGCCGCACTGCTGCTACCGGGGCGCGACGGCACCCTCACCCTGCTGGCCGTGGCGCTCGCGGGCATCGGCAGCGCCATTGCCGTTGGCGCCCAGGCACATTGGAAACTCGCCCCGATGCTGATCGCGATGAGCCTGGGCCTGGCGGCGGGCCTGCTGCGCCCGGCCCCGCTCGCGGCGGGCGCGGGCGTGCTCGCGGCGGGAGTGTTCGCGCTGCTCGGTCCCACTGCCCCGCAGGATGATTCGTGGCCGACGCTCATCGGCAGCTGCGCCGTCGCCGCGCTGGCCGGATACAGCTTCGGCGCGGTCCGCACCCGCATTGCCGCGAGCGTCGTGCTGCCGCTGGGGATTCTGTTGTTGCCGTCGGCGGTGCTCACGCTCGAAAACCACAGCTGTGCAAACACATCGACGCACAGCAGCGCGTTGGACGTCACCGAGAACCGGCCCGGCTGGACCGGCCTGGCGCTGGCCGTCGGCTGCCTGCTCGTGATTCTCGGACTCCGGCGGCTGCGGCCCGAACCGGCCCCTTAAGACAATCGATACAGCCAGAGACGCGGATCGGCGGGCTCGCCGGTGGCGGTCCAGCCGTAGGCGTGGGCGATGCCGTCGGCGTGATATTTGTGCAGGTAGTCGCGCAGGTCGGTGCGCTGGGTGTGTCCGGAGACGATGCCGCGCAGGACGATCGCGGTCAGGTCGTAGGCCTCGACGGCGTACGTGGAGGCGTCCTGGCCCGCACTCGACTTGTAGTCGGTGAGGAAGCCGTCCGTCGCCGGACCGCACGAGCAATCCACGATCGTGCCCGCCGCGGCCGCCCCTGCGGCGTTGCGGAAGGCCGGGTCATAGGCGCCGTCACCCAGGACGAAAGTCGCTGCGACACCGGCGCTTCGGAGCTTCTTCAGCAGGTTGGCGGCGTCCTGCGAGTAGCCCGCGAAGAACACCGCGTCCGGGTTCGCCGCCGCCACCGTGCCGACGGCCGCGCCGGGATCGCCGCCGCGATCGAAGCTGGCCTGGCAGTCCGGCAGCGCCGCGCGACCCAGCCCTTGAATGACCGCGGGGGTCAACTCGCCTTCGTAGCCGTCGCCGTTGTCGCGCACCACGCAGACCCGGGAGAAGCCCGCGGTGGTCGCCAGATAGCGGCCCAGCGCCGGGCCCTGCACCTTGTCATTGGCCAGGCCGCGGAAGAAGCCGGACCAACCCTGCTGGGTAAGAACCGGATTGGAGGCCAGCGGGGTCAGGAACGGCAGGCCCGCGTCGTCGAGGGTGTTGCCCGCGCCCATCACCTCCGGGGACAGCGCCGGACCGATCACCGCCACGATGGATTTGTCCGCGGCGATCTGCTTGGCGGCCTGCGCCGCGGTCGCCTGATCGCCACCGGTGTCGAAGGGCAGCACCTTGACGGGGCAGGCGCGATTCCCGCCCCGGAGGAATTGGGACAGGGCCAGATTCACCGCGGCGAGCACGTTCTTGCCCAGGGCCACGGTGTCTCGATCGCCCGACAGGGGCACCGCGGCCGCGATGGACACCGCGGGGCACGGCAGCCTGCCGTCATTCGCGGGATCCTCCACCGAGACCGGTGCGGCGACGCGCCTGCCCTGCGCGTCGATCTGCAGGAACGGGCCGAAGCCGGGCAGGATCGCGGCCTGCGCGCCGGTGTCGAGCACGGGTCGCGGGGGTGCGGGGTCCGAATCGGAATGCCGTGTCGTCCAGATGATTCCGGCGGCGACCGCGAGCACCACCGCCAGCGTCCCGGCACCGGCGGCGATCCAGCGGCCGCGGGGACCGGTGCGCGCCGCCGTATCGAGCCGGTGCCGCGCGGTACTCGGCCCCTGCCCCGACGCGTTCGGCCCCTGCCCGACCGGGGTCGACCCCTGCCCTGCGGTGTTCAGCCCCCGGACCACTTTGGTCGGTCCATGCCCCGTAGCGTTCGGCTCCAGCTCCGCGGGATTGAGCCCGGGGCCTGCGGTATTCGACCCGAGCAGAGAGGTGTCCGCCTCGGTGAGAGCCTCGGGCAGGGTAGTGACCACCGCCGTGGCGCCGCCCTGCCCACCGGAGGCGTGCTCGCCGGGGTGCAGCACGCGTGTCGAATTCCCGGCCCCCGCGCTCGGCGGCAGGGTGGACTCGGCGACCTCCGACAAGGTCCGCGCCGCGGCCTCGGCGAACGCCCGGCACGACTCGTAGCGGGCATCGGGCCGCTTGGACAGCGCTCGCGCGACCACCGCGTCGAGGGCGGCGGGCAGTTCGGGGCGGCGATCGCTGAGCCTCGGCACCGGATGCTGTAGGTGGCCGGTGACGACCGCGGCGACCGTCTCCGCCTGGAACGGTGTCGACCCGGTGAGCAGCCGGAACAGCGTGCACGCCAGCGAGTATTGGTCCGAGCGCTGGTCGAGCGCGCTGCCCGACAGCTGTTCGGGCGAGGCGTAGGTGATGGTCGCGGCCAGCGTCCCGGTCCGCGTGATCTGCGCCGAATCGTCGCGCAGGCGCCCGATTCCGAAGTCGGTCAACAGGATCCGCCGCTCCTGCCACATCGGCGGCTGGGTCAGCAGGATATTGGCGGGCTTCACGTCCCGGTGCACGACGCCCATCGAATGCGCGTAGTCGAGAGCCTTGGCGGTCTCGGCGATGATGTGCACCGCCTCGCTCGGCGGCAGCGTGAACGGATCCAGCGTCGAGGCGTCCCCGCCGTCCACGTACTGCATGGCGATCCACAAGCGCCCGTCCTCGACCCCGCGGTCGTGCACGGTCACGATATTCGGGTGATCCAGCCGCGCGATCAGCTCGGCTTCCCGCTCGAACCGGGCGCGAGTCTCCGCCTGCGAGGCCAACTCCCGGGCCAGCAGCTTGAGCGCCACCAACCGCGGCAGTCGCGGATGCCGGGCGAGAAAAACCTCCCCCATCCCACCCCCGCCGAGCTGCCGCTCGATCAGATATCCCGCGAATTCCTCGCCCGCACGCACCATTCGGCCCCTCGCGCCACCAAAATCCCCCAAACCCTACCGTTTCTGCCCGCCTCGGGGCGCGGGGACGGCGCAACGGTCAGTTCAGGGGACGGCCGGTGAGGACACGGGTGGCCACACCCAGCAGGCTGCGGAAGCCCGGCAGCGAATTCGGGGAGAAGGCCAGAGACCACACGGTTTTCGGTCCCGCGGGGTCGAGGGGGCGGCCGGCGAAGCGGTCGGAGAGCCAGTCGACCACCAGGGGCGTGGCGATGAGGGCCAGGGAGACGTGGCCGCTCAGGCGGTCGCGAATGTATTGCACGGGCGTGCCCACCTGCCGGTAGCGCCAGACCTGCTCGTCCATGTCCTCGACGGCCACCACGGTGTCATTGGTGGCCTGGACGACCAACATCGGGAAGACCGGGGCGGCGGTGACGGGGCGGAGTTCTTCGAAGATGTCGCGGAATTGAGGGTCGCGCAGGAGTTCGGCCATGCCGACCCGGCTGTGGTTGTCGACATTGCGGCGGATGCTGCGGAAGAGGATGGGGAAGATGGTGCTGGATTCGGCGTGCGCCATGAGGTCCAGGAAGGTGCGGTCGAAGCTGGCGCGCACGGCCTTGTCGAGATCGGGGTACGCGCGGCACAGGGCGGACAGGACCAGCGGGATCAGGCCGGAATAGATCGATCCGTTGATTCGGGCGAAGACGCTTTCCGGATCGCCGACCGGCGAGCCCGCCGACGCGCCGACGATATCGAGTTCGGGGGCATAGGTCGCGGCCATCTCACAGGCCCAGGTGGTGGCCAGGCCGCCGCCCGAGTAACCCCAGAGGGCGACCGGTGTTTCCGTGCTCAGGTGCAGCGGGTCGAAGGACTGGGCGGCCCGAATGCCATCCAGGATGCGGTATCCGGGCTCGCGCGGGACGCCGAAATGGCCGTCGCTGCCGACATGATCCGGAATCGAGAGCGTCCAGCCGCGCGCCAGCGCATTGGTGAAGATCACCATCTCGAACTGCGGGAACGAGCCGAAGGCATTGGAGCCCTGGCGCAGACAGTACGAGGGCAGGCCGCGCGCGACGACCACGTCGATGGCGCACTGGTAGGACACCAGCCGCTTGGGGGCCGCGGGATCGGCATCCGAGGGCTGCGCCACGGTCGTCACCACGGCTTCCGGTTCGCCGTGCACATCGTTGGTGCGATAGAGCAACTGCCAGGCGGAGATCCGTTGCGGAATCACCCCGAGCAGGCCCAACTCGACCCGACGCGCCCGAATCACGGTGCCGGGCGCGAGCGCGGCCAGGTCCTCCGGGGGTTGATAGAAGGGGTCGACGTCGGGCAGCACCGGAGCCCGCAGCGGTTCGACGCGCAGGGCCGGCCGGAGCGGCACCACCCCTGCGGAATCCTTGATGTCGACACTCATGAACACGCCTCCTGACGCCGAACCGGTCGAATGGTTCCACACGGTAACAATGCGGCGGAACCGGCTCGCGAGCTCCGATCATCAACGGAGCCAACGGGATCGGCGGCAGCAACCGGGTCCGTACCGCGGCTGCGATCGAAGACGCGACCCGAGGACGCCACGGCGAAGCCGGGGCAAACAATATTCAGTAGGGGGTATTAGGGGGATCGGCAATCTGGAACATGTTGCGCACCAGTGTGATTCACCATAGAGCTCGCTGGACGCCACTGTGCGGAACGCTTATGTTCCCAGATATCAAGTGACACAGCGAAGCCGGAGGTATGCGCCGCCATGGCCGATCCGATCCCGCCGTTGCAATCCCTGCCACCCGATGCGCGATTCGACATCGGACCCGAGCTCTACCGGTACACGCACCGGTTGTCCGACATCCCGATTCGGATGCGCGACGGCGTCGTGCTCTCGGCCGATCTGACCCGGCCGGGTGATCGCAGCGGCCCGGACTCCGGGCCGCTGCCGGTGGTCGTCAACTTCACCCCGTACAACAAGATCTTCTTCCGGGGCAGCGGCGGCCCGTTGCCCCGGGCCATCGGCCGCTGGGTCGGGCCGTCGGATCGTCGCCGCTTCACGGGCCGGGACCTGCTGCACACCCCCGCGGGCGGCCTGTTCGATGTGCTCGCGGCGAGCCGGACCCTGGTCGAGCGCGGCTACGCCTACCTGATGGTCGATGTCCGCGGCACCGGCAGCTCGACCGGCCGCTGGGACTTCTTCAGCGAGGACGAACAGCGCGACTATCTCGAGGTGCTGGCCTGGGTGCGCGAACAATCCTGGTGCGACGGCCGGCTCGCGCTGACCGGCATCTCCTACAACGCCATCGCCGCGCTGGTGGCCGCGGGCCTGCGACCCGAGGGGCTCGAGGCGGTGTTCGCCGTCGAGGCCGGTGAGGATCCCATCCGCGAACTGGGACTGACCGGCGGCGTGCCGTCGCCCGGAATGGCGGCGTGGATCGCGGCCGTGAACGGATTCAAATGGATTCCGGCGGTCGGCGGCCTGCGCGCCGCCGGGGCATTGCGGCAGTATGTGCGTGATCGATTCGCCGAACCGATCAGCTGGCTGAACCGGGCGCTGGCCATCGCGTTCACCGAACACGCCGACGGCTACCTCAATCCCGGGTACGCGGCGAGACTTCCACGCCTGGAACGGATTCAGGCGCCCACCTGGTTGCACGGCGGCTGGCACGATGTCTACAACCGATCCAATTTCCGCATGTACGAGCGGCTTCCGATGCCGCCCGGGGTCAAACAGCTGGTCGTCGACGAGAGCTACCATGTCACGCCCGGCTGCGGACACGGCGCGGACGGCGCTCCGGCGCGGCTCGACGAGTTGCAGTGCGCCTGGTTCGATCGCTGGGCCAAGGGCATCGACAACGGCATCGACCGCTACGGCCCGATCACCGTGCGTCAGCTCGGCGGCGGGTGGGTCGGCCGCGACCGGTTCCCGCATCCGGAGGCGAAACTCCATCGGCTCCATCTGAACGATCCGCTGGGACCCGGTGCCACGCTGACGTCTTCGCCGCCGCGACGCCCGAGGCGACTTCGCTTGCCCGCCCGGCGGCCGAGCCTGGCGTCCAATAACACCGCGGTTATTTCCATGGGTATCTCGACCCTGTTCGGCACCCGCTACGGTTCCGACGACCGCGTGGCCGAAGCGACCGCGATCACCTTCACCACCGCGCCGTTCGCCTCGGAGGCGATCGTGTCCGGTCCGATGAACCTGCGCCTGCGGGCCGAGGCCGACGGCACCGACGCCTTCTGGTCGGTGACGGTGACCGACGTCGGACCCGACGGAGCCTCGGCGCCGATCACGCGCGGCGCGCTGCTGTCCTCCCTGCGTGCCGTCGACGAGGCCGAGAGTACCTATGTCGATGGCGAACTGGTGGTGCCCGCGCATCCGCTCACCGCCGAATCCGTGCTGCCGGTGACGCCGGGTGAGCCGTTCGACATCGACATCGAGATCAATCCGACCGAGGCGATCATCGACCCGGGTCATCGCCTCCGGGTCGCGATCAGCGCCTCCGGTTTTCCCCGCCACGCGTTGAGCCTGCCGCAGCGCCGGAAGGTCAAGGGCCAGTACCTCATCCTCGACCCACGGAATCCGGGCTACCTCACGTTCACCGCCGTCGGCCTGCGAATGGCCGAATCGGTCGTCACTCCTGCCGATAAGACTGGAAGCTCAGATAACTCGGGTGTTCCGGGTCGAGAACAACCGTCTGGCGGGTGATTCCGCGCTTGCGCCACGGCGGGATGAGGTGCCGCGGGAAGCTGGTGTGGCTCACCGCTATTCGCAGCCGGTGCCCGGCGCGCACGAGCGCCTCGGTCGGGTTGATCTCGATATCGATGTCGAAGGGGTGGCCCGGTCGCACGGGCCGGGCGGAGTCGGCGGTGAGCGGGTGCATCGGGAACAGGAGTTCGCCGTCGACGTAGTAGCTGGCGTCGGTGTCGGTGAACCGCAGTGAGGACAACAGGGCGCCGCGGGTGATCGGCACCGACGTGCCGTCGGGGTGCACATCGCAGACGGTGACCGACCAGAACGCGTCGGCGCCGTCCGCCTCGGCGCGCAGATGCAGGTTCATCGGCCCGGTGAGGGTCAGGTCGGTGTCCAGCGGCGGGCCGGTGAAGGTCACGGCGGTCGCCTCGTTGCGGCGATCGTCATTGCCGTGCTCGGCGCCCAGCAGCACGCTGATGCCCATGGTCATGACGGCGGTGTTGTTGGAGGCGGCGCTGACCCGCCCGCCCGGCAGCGGCAGCCGGGCCTCGGTGCCGGTCGGTGTCGGAGACAATCCGGCGTCGGTGCCCGCGTGGGTCGCGGTTCCGGTGGGGTCCTCGGTCAGATAGAGGCGCTGGACCCGGGCGTGGGGTGCCGGGTAGCGGTCGTGACTGAGCCACTTGCCGTCGCCCTGGCGGCGCAGGGTGATCGGGCCGTAGCGATCGATGCCGTTGTCGATGCCCTTGACCCAGCGGTCGAAGAAGGCCGTCTGCAGTTCGTCGAGCGCCTGCGGGCTGCCCGGATCGCCGAAACCGGAACCGGGGGTCAGATGGTAGGAATCGTCGACGAGCACCTGTTTGGCGCCGGCCTCGACCGGGATTCGGTCGTACATGCGGAAATTGGATCGGTTGTAGACGTCGTGCCAGCCCCCGTGGATCCAGGTGGGCACCTCGATCTGCTCGAGGTGCGGCAATTTGGACGCCCACATGGCATTGAGGTATCCGTCGGGATGGTCGGCCTCGAGGGCGATGCGCAGGGCGTGTCCGGTCCAGCCCGAGGGGTGGGTCAGCCGGTCCCGCAGGAATTTTCCGGCCAGGCCCGCGCGCAGCAGACCGGGCAACGCCGGAATCCACTTGGCGCCGTTGACCCCCAGGATCCAGACCAGCATGCCCGGGGTGAGCGCGCCGCCGGTGAGGCCGAGCTCGCGCGGCGGGTTCTCCCCGGCCTCGATGGCGAAGACGGCCTTGAGCCCCGCCGGCCGGCGCGCGGCGGTGTGCAATGCCGAGATCGCGCCGTAGGACAGGCCCATGACCGCGATATCGCCATTGCACCAGGACTGTTCGCGCACCCAGGCCAGCACCTCGACATTGTCCAGCTGCTCGCGCGGGCTGAAGAAATCCCAAGCGCCGGTGGAGGTTCCGGTGCCGCGGACATCGACCATGAGGCCGACGTAGCCGCGGGCCACCGCGGTGCGATTGATCGCGAACGGCTCGAGCACCCCGCCCGCCGGTGTGCGCACCACGTCGCGCGCGGTCATTCTGGTCCGGTCCGAGGCCCGGACCCGGCCCGCGAGCCGCCGCGTCGTCTTGTTCATCCGCATGACATGGCGGTTGAGCATTTTGTTGTACGGCGTGAAGTTGACGATCGCGGGCAGCGGTTCGGACGTCGGGCCGTCGGCGGTGCCCGGCCGCAGGATATCGGCGGTGAGAATCGCCCCATCCGACATCTCGATCGGAATCGTATTGTGCGCGAAGAACTTCGAATACCGAACCGGCCCTATATCGAAACGGTGGTCGGGTGGGACGGGAATCTCGGAGGGCAGGGCGGTGGTCAGCGGTTCGGCCATCGTGTTCCTTCGACGTCGATGTCGTTGCAATCCGAGAATACATTGTCTGGGACACTAGACATGCGTGATGACCGCCCGATCGATACCCAATCCGTCACGCCGCCTTGCGATCCGAGCGGGTTCGGGATGGGGCGAGGACGCGAGGGGCGAAGGGGTGTCGGTTCCGCCTGCGAACGGCCGCCGGTTCGGCGCGATTGCGACGGATTCGGGCGTATCTCTCCTGATCTGCTGGGAACATGCTTGTGACCCCGTAACCTGCTGTCCCACAACGCGAGAGTGCCTCCGACCAGTCAAGAGAGCGGGCCGAGGGTGCCCTTACCGTCCCTGAAGTGCAGGTTTACAGTGCGTGTCCGAGCGTTGGTCTTGCGCGAACAGGCGGTAGCGTCTAAGAGGGACCGGTACGCACACGCGGCCGGGCGCGTCGTTCACGGCAGGTCGGTGGACGGGGTAAGGGCAGGAACGTCGAAGGAGCAGCGGACGTGACGACTACCGGTGGTGCGGGCCAGCGGATCGAAACCGCCGCGCAAACGCTGTGGGAGGCACCCGATGTGGTGCACGACGCCAAGCAGGTCGGGCCGACCGGGCGGCCGCTGCGCGAGATTCCGATGCCGCCCGAACCCGATCACACCGCACCCGCGCTGATCGTTGCCATGTGCAACCAGAAGGGCGGGGTCGGCAAGACCACCTCGACCATCAATCTCGGTGCGGCGCTGGCGGAGTACGGGCGCAAGGTGCTGCTGGTAGACCTGGATCCGCAGGGCGCATTGTCGGCGGGACTCGGTGTGGCGCACCACGATCTGGACGTCACCGTGCACAACCTGCTGGTCGGGCCGGGCAAGGTGAATGTCGACGACGTGCTGATGAACACCAAGGTCGACGGGATGGATCTGCTGCCGTCCAATATCGACCTGTCGGCGGCGGAGATCCAGCTCGTCAACGAGGTCGGCCGGGAGCAGACGCTGGGCCGTGCGCTCGCGCCGCTGCGCAACCGCTACGACTACATCCTCATCGACTGCCAGCCGTCGCTGGGTCTGCTCACCGTCAATGCCCTGGCCTGCGCCGACGGCGTCATCATTCCGATGGAGTGCGAGTACTTCTCGCTGCGCGGGCTGGCCCTGCTCAACGACACCGTGGAGAAGGTGCGGGACCGGCTGAATCCCGAGCTGGTGCTGTACGGCATCGTGGTCACCATGTTCGATGCCCGCCTATTGCATTCGCGTCAGGTCATGACGCGCGTGGTCGAGGTGTTCGGCGACCTCGTCTACGACACGGTGATCTCGCGGACCGTCCGCTTCCCCGACGCCAGCGTCGCCGGTGAGCCCATCACCACCTGGGCGCCCAAATCCGGTGGCGCGGAAGCCTATCGGGCCATGGCCCGGGAAGTCATCCAGCGGTCGGGCCGTTGAGCGATTCTCTCGACTCGGCGTCCGCGCACCACCCGGCGGACGCGGAACTCGACCTGCCCGGGGACGATTCGCCGTCCCCGGGCGCTGCTGTGTCTTCGGATGACGCCGCCACGCAATCGGACGATTCGGACTTTTCGCTCCTGGCCGACATCGCCGCGGGCGGGGATGAGGAGATCGCCGACGCGTCGCCCGAATCCACGGTTGTGGCGGACATCGCTGGATCGGGCGAGGCTGCGGTAGGGGATGATTCGGGCAAAGGCGGCAAATTCCACCTGAATCTGACCAACTTTCAGGGGCCGTTCGACCTGTTGCTGCAGCTGATCAGTTCGCGGCGGCTGGATGTCACCGAGATCGCGCTGCACAAGGTGACCGACGAGTTCATCGCCTATACCAAGGCGTTGACCGCGAGTCTGTCGGGTGAGCAGGGGCTGCGGGCGGACAAGATCCTCGATCAGACCACCGAATTCCTGCTCATCGCGGCCACTCTCCTGGATTTGAAGGCGGCCCGGTTGCTGCCGTCGGGCGAGGTGTCCGACGAGGAGGACCTGGAACTGCTGGAGGCGCGCGACCTGTTGTTCGCGCGGCTGCTGCAGTACCGCGCGTTCAAGCAGGTGGCCGAACTGCTCGGTGAGCTGGAGGCGGCGGCGCTGCAACGGTATCCGCGCGCGGTGTCGCTGGAGGAGCGGTATCTGGAGCTGTTGCCGGAGGTTACGCTGGGGGTGGACGCCGCGGAATTCGCCGACGTCGCCGCCACCGTGTTCCGGCCGCGACCGAAACCGCGGGTCGGCCTGGATCACATCCACGCCCACGCGATCTCGATCGCCGAACAGGCCGCCCTGGTCCTGGAAATGCTGAAGAACGCCGGCGCCGGCGGCTGGACGACCTTCCACGACCTCTGCGCCGACTGTGAGCTCCCGATCCAGATCGTGGCCCGCTTCCTCGCCCTGCTCGAGCTCTACCGAGGCAAAACCATCGAGTTCGACCAGCCCGACCCCCTGGGCCCGCTCTCCATCAGCTGGATCGGCGAGCTCGAAGACCAACCCGCCCAACCAGTGACGATCGAAGAGGACTACGGGTGACCGAGGTGCAGAACTTGGGAGACGACGTGCACGACCAGGCCGCCGACAACCAGGCCGCACCCCAACTCACTCCCGCCCAGCGCATCATCGCCGAAGCCGCCGCCGCGGCAAAGGCCGAAGCAGCCGGAGCAGGCACCCCGGCGACGGCCCGCACGGCCGCCCCGGATACCCCCGAGTCCGCCCACACAGCCACCGACCTCGTCACAGAGATCGCAGGCTCCGCCGCCCCGCTCCCCGAGGCAGAGACAACCGACCCCGGCGCTGAATCCAGCTCGGCCCAGCCCGGATCCGAGGAGGCGGCGCTGGACTCCGATGCTGCCGAGCTCGACATAGTGGCGCGGGATTCCGGCGCGACAGATCGTGGCGCGAGCCCGGCCACGCCAGACCCGGATGAAACGGGCGCGGCTTCGGCCGACTCGCAGGCGATTGGCGGCGCTGTCGATTCGGAGGAGTTCGAGGACGAAGAGGAGCTCTCGGAGGAGGAGTTTCGGGCGGCGCTCGAGGCGATGCTGCTTGTGGTGGATGCGCCGGCGCCGGTGGAGTTGCTGGCTTCGGCGTTGCGGGATCATCCGATGCGGGTCGAGACGGCGTTGCGGGAGATGTCGGCGGAGTTGACGGCTCGGCGGAGTGGGATGGATCTCAGGTTCGTCGGGGATGGGTGGCGGTATTACACGCGGACCGAATTCGCTCCCTATGTGGAACGTATGCTGTTGGACGGCGCACGGTCGAAGCTCACACGCGCCGCTTTGGAAACCTTGGCGGTGATCGCGTACCGTCAACCGGTTACCCGAGCACGCGTGAGTGCGGTGCGCGGCGTGAACGTGGATGGCGTGATCAGGACCCTGCTGGCGCGGGGGCTGATCGCGGAGGCCGGAGCGGACCCGGAGACCAACGGCACTCTGTACATCACCACCGAGCTGTTCCTGGAACGGATCGGACTTGCGTCACTGGCGGATCTGCCGCCGTTGGCCCCGCTGCTCCCGGGCGTCGATCTGATCGACGAGATCAACGAGAGCCTGGACACCGACCCCCGGTACACCAGGCTGAAGAAACCGGCCGAGGCCGATATCGACCTCGGTACCGATGATTGAAATAGGACAACGTGAATACACCCGCTCGCCGAGATGGCACACCGGATCGTAGAAAACGTGGCAGCGAACCGCCCAGGGGCGGTTCCCAGGCCGCCCGCGGCCGGACCGGAGACAACCGGTCCGCACGGGGCGGCGGCTCTTACGGCGGAGGCGGCTCCGCGAACTCCCGCGGCGGATCCCGCGGCGACTCGCCCTCCTGGGGCGGCAATTCCCGCGACTCGCGCGGCGGCTCCGGCTCGTACGGACGCGGCGGCAGCGGCTCGTATGACTCCCGCTCCGGCGGCTCCCGTGGTTCGTACGGCGAATCCCGCGGCGGCTACGGCGACAACCGTGGCGGTTCCTCCCGCGGCGGCTACGGCGAGAACCGTGGCGGTGCTTCGCGCGGCGGGTCGCGTGGCGAAAACCAGTGGGGCGGTGGCGGTTCGCGCGGTGGCGCGTCCTCGCGCGGCGGCTCTTCGTACGGAAACTCCGCGCGCGGCAATCAGTCTCGCGGCGACTGGGGTTCCGATTCCCGTGGCGCGGGACGCGGCGACAGCCGAGGCGGCGCGGCCCGCACCGGATTCGGCGAGGGCCGTACCGGTTTCGGCCAGGACCGCAACGCCTCGCGCGGCCGGATCGGCGGCGGCAGCCCGCTGGCCCCGCACACCTCGCCCAATACTCCGGCCAAGAAGAAGTCGGTCAAGCCGGTCAAGCAGGTTGTTCAGCCGGTGCTGATCAGCAATGCCAAGCCCGCCCGTCACCAGCACGTGGACCTGGAGGAGCGCGGCCCGAAGAAGCTCCCCTGGGGCGAGGGCGAGCGCCTGCAGAAGGTCCTCGCCAAGGCGGGTGTGGCCTCGCGCCGCGCCGCCGAGGAGATGATCGACGCCGGCCGCATCGAGGTCGACGGCAAGATCGTCCGCGAGCAGGGCCTGCGCATCGATCCGCAGACCGCGGTCGTGCGGGTCGACGGTGTGCGCGTGGTGGTCCGCGACGAGCAGGTGTACCTGGCCCTGAACAAGCCCAAGGGCTGGCAGTCCACCATGTCCGACGAGATGGGCCGCCCCTGCGTCGGCGATATCGTCGCCGAGCGAATCGCGGCCGGGCAGCGCCTGTTCCATGTCGGCCGGCTCGACGCCGACACCGAGGGCCTGCTGCTGCTCACCAATGACGGCGATCTGGCGCACCGGCTCATGCACCCGTCCTTCGAAGTGCAGAAGACCTACCTGGCCACGGTCAACGGCGAGGTCAAGAACCGCGAGATCGGCAAGCTGCTCAAGGACGGCGTCGAGCTCGAGGACGGCCCCGCCAAGGTGGACCGCTTCCAGGTGCTCGAGGTCGGCCAGGGCAAGTCGCTGGTGAAGGTGGTCCTGCACGAGGGCCGCAAGCACATCGTGCGCCGCCTGCTGGCCGAGGTCGGCCACCCGGTGACGGCGCTGGTGCGCACCCACATTGGACCGGTCGCGCTGGGCGATCAGCGGCCGGGCACGCTGCGTGTGCTGGGCCGGGACGAAATCGGGAAGCTCTACGAGGCGGTGTCGTTGTGAACGGTGTGGGAAGTCTGATCGACGCGGCCGGCGCGCTGACCGGATCGGCGCAACTGGTCGTGGCCATGGACGGCCCGTCGGGCACCGGCAAGTCGAGCGTGTCGCGCCAGCTGGCGACCCGGCTCGAGGCCAGCTACCTGGACACCGGGGCGATGTACCGGGTCGCGACCCTGCGCGTGCTGCGCAACGGCGTGGACCTCGACGACCCCGCCGCGATCGCGGTGGCGGTCAAGGAACTGCCGCTGACCATCGGCAACGATCCGAGCCGGGAGGTCATCCTGCTCGACGGTGAGGATGTGTCGAACGAGATCCGCGGCAACGAGGTGACCAAGGCCGTGTCCGCGGTGTCGGCGGTGCCCGAGGTGCGTGAGCAGCTCGTCGCCCTGCAGCGCGAGATCACCGCGGCGGCGGGCCGGATCGTGGTCGAGGGCCGCGATATCGGCACGGTCGTGCTGCCCGAGGCGGATGTGAAGATCTACCTCACCGCCTCGGCCGAGGCGCGGGCCTTCCGCCGCAACGCGCAGAACATCGCCGAGGGCCGCGGCGACGATTACCAGGCCGTGCTCGCGGATGTGCAGCGCCGCGACAACCTGGACTCGACCCGCAAGGTGTCGCCGCTGCGTCCCGCCGAGGACGCCGTGCTGGTCGACACCAGCGATCTGAACAAGGACGAGGTCATCGACGAGCTGTATCGCGTCGTGGCCGAACGGATTTCGGCGGGAGGCACGCAGTGACCCAGGACACCTTCGCCGGTGATGGCATCTGGTCGGACGAAACCGATTGGGACATCGCCGAATTCGAGGGCGAGCAGGACGCCGAACACATTCCGCTCCCGACGGTGGCCATCGTGGGCCGCCCGAATGTCGGCAAATCGACCCTGGTGAACCGCATTCTGGGTCGCCGCGAGGCCGTCGTCGAGGACATTCCCGGCGTCACCCGCGACCGCATCTCGTACGAGGCCAGCTGGGCCGGGCGGCGATTCATGGTGCAGGACACCGGTGGTTGGGAGCCCGACGCCAAGGGCCTGCAGCAGTCGGTGGCCCGCCAGGCCGAGGTCGCCATGCGCACCGCCGACGCGATCGTGGTGGTCGTGGACGTCACCACCGGCGCCACGTCCGCCGACGAGGCGGTCGCGAAGACGCTGCGCCGC
This sequence comes from Nocardia sp. JMUB6875, assembly GCF_041154655.1. Lineage (NCBI taxonomy): Bacteria > Bacillati > Actinomycetota > Actinomycetes > Mycobacteriales > Nocardiaceae > Nocardia > Nocardia sp. JMUB6875. The sequence continues at coordinate 773 of NZ_BAAFGR010000119.1, read as the reverse complement.
AGCAAGACCCCGGTCATCCTGGTCGCCAACAAGGTCGACAACCAGAAGCTGGAGGCCGACGCCGCCGAGCTGTGGTCGATGGGTCTTGGTGAGCCGCACCTGGTCTCGGCCGCGCACGGCCGCGGCACCGGTGATCTGCTGGACAAGATCCTGGAGGTGATGCCCGAAACTCCGCGCGAGGGAACGGGTCTCACCGGCGGGCCGCGCCGCGTGGCGCTGGTCGGCAAGCCGAATGTCGGCAAGTCCTCGCTGATCAACCGGCTGGCGGGCGAGGAGCGCTCGGTGGTCCACAATGTCGCGGGCACCACCGTCGACCCGGTCGACTCGCTGGTCGAATTGGGCGGCAAGCCTTGGCGTTTCGTGGACACCGCGGGCCTGCGCCGCAAGGTGAGCAATGCCTCCGGCCACGAGTTCTACGCCTCGCTGCGCACCAAGGGCGCCATCGAGGCGGCAGAGGTCGCGGTCATGCTCATCGACGCCTCCGAGCCGATCACCGAGCAGGACCTGCGCGTCATCTCCATGGTCGAGGAGACCGGCCGCGCCCTCGTCATCGCCTACAACAAGTGGGATCTGGTCGACGAGGACCGCCGCGAGATGCTGGAACGCGAGATCGACCGCGAAATGGTCCAGGTGCGCTGGGCCCAGCGCGTCAACATCTCCGCCCACACCGGCCGCGCCGTCCAAAAGCTCGTCCCCGCCATGGAAACCGCCCTGGATTCCTGGGACAAGCGCATCTCCACCGGACGCCTGAACAACTGGCTCAAGGAAGTCAT
>NZ_BAAFGR010000118.1:0-25599 GCF_041154655.1 Nocardia sp. JMUB6875 | reverse complement strand
CCACCACCCCGGCCGCGCCCACCACCACCCCGACGACCACCAGCCCGAGCGGCGGTACCGGCAGCGGGAGCGGCGGTACGGGTTCGGCCACCGGGAGCGCGGGCACCCTGGTCGGCGGACTGCTGCGGGGCCTGTTCGGCAGCAGCTAGCGCGGGTGTCCGGGAGGTGAACACTCGGTGCTCATCCGGGACCATCGAATCAGGCTGCGTGGAAGTATATTTCGATTTCCGCGCAGCCCGATGACCTCGGTCTGTGAATAGCCGGAAGTGTGCAAGACATCGATCGGCTATTGCCAATTCACCGAAACGTGTTAGACATCGTGCCCATGATCAAGAAAACCCTCGCCGTCGCGGCCCTGGCCGCCGGTGCCGTTATCTCCATTGCTCCACAGGCTTTCGCCGATAACGCCGATCCCAACGCGTACTCCGACCGCACCGCGGATTTCGTGGTGTACAACGATCCGGCCGTGCTGGGCGCCAAGGACGCCGGCAAGCTGATCATCGTCAGCCCCTACGGCACCAGCCACACCATCGCCTGCAAGGGCACCGGCGCGGACGTGTTCGACTGCATGCAGCAGGACAACCCGGGCCTGGGCTGGCTCATCCTCGACAAGCAGGATCTCCCGGGTCTCGGCCCGGCGTGGGTCTACACGATGAAGAACGACCCGAACGCCTGATACGCCGGTAACGGCCGGGGGGCTGTCCTAATCTTGGTCGGGAGAAAGCACAGAACCCGCCCGCTTCGCGAAATGCGAAGCGGGCGGGTTCTTTTCGTGTGAAGACCTACGCCTCGAGCTTGTAGCCCAGGCCGCGCACGGTGACCAGGTGCTCCGGCTTGGCCGGGTCCGACTCGATCTTGGAGCGCAGGCGCTTGACGTGCACGTCGAGGGTCTTGGTGTCGCCGACGTAGTCGGCGCCCCAGACGCGGTCGATGAGCTGCCCGCGGGTCAGCACCCGACCCGAGTTGCGCAGCAGGTACTCGAGCAGGTCGAACTCCTTGAGCGGCAGGGTCACCGCCTTGCCGTTCACCTGCACGGTGTGGCGGTCCACGTCCATGCGCACCGGGCCGGCCTCGAGCACGCTGGTCTCGCTGCCGTTGTCGGGCTCCTCGCCGGCGCCGCGGCGCAGCACGGCCCGGATGCGGGCGATCAGCTCGCGCGAGGAGTAGGGCTTGGTGACGTAGTCGTCGGCGCCCAGTTCCAGGCCGACCACCTTGTCGATCTCACTGTCGCGCGCGGTCACCATGATGACCGGCACACTGCCGCGAGCGCGCAGTTGCTTGCATACGTCGGTGCCGCTCATGCCGGGGAGCATGAGATCGAGCAGGACGATGTCCGCGCCGGCGCGATCGAACTCGGTCAGCGCGGAGGGACCGTCACCCACGACGGTGACCTCGAACCCCTCCTTGCGCAGCAGGAACGCGAGCGGATCGGCCAGCGACTCCTCGTCCTCGACGATCAGCACACTCGTCATCGGGTTGCCTCCACACCGTTGGTTCTGGCCCGCCCGAGGGGACTTGGGCCGTTTTCCTTCTTAGCCACCGGAACCCCGGTGGCAAGTCTCTTGTCGACCTGCCCGTTGGAATCGGCAGGGTGGGCAGGGATACGCAGCGTGAACGTCGATCCGGTGCCCAGTTTGCTCCACAGGGTGATCTCACCGTTGTGGTTGGCGGCCACATGCTTGACGATAGCCAGCCCGAGGCCGGTACCGCCGGTGGCGCGCGAGCGCGCCTTGTCGGCCCGGAAGAAGCGCTCGAAAACGCGCTCCTGGTCCTCCTTGGAGATGCCGATACCGCGATCGGTGACCGCGATATTGACGTAGCCGCCGCGCAGCGCCCGGCTCACCGATACGTGCGAGCCGCGCGGGGAGTAGGCGATGGCGTTCTCGACCAGGTTGGACAGGGCGGTCACCAGCAGCGTCTGATCACCGAGCACCTCGAGGCCGCTGTTGGCGTCGGTGGAGACGGTGATGCCCGCGGCCTCGGCCACATTGCGGGAGCGCTCGATGGCCTGGGTGACGACGGTGTCGACGTCGACGGCCTCGAGCTCGGGCAGCCGTTCGGCGCCCTGCAGGCGCGAGAGCGCGATCAGCTCGGTGACCATCTTGCCCATGCGGCGGGCCTCGCCGTGCAGGCGTTCGCCGAAGTGCCGCACCGAATCCGGATCGTCGGCGGACTCCAGCAACGCCTCGGCCAACAGGCTCATGGCGCCGACCGGGGTCTTGAGCTCATGGCTCACATTGGCGACGAAGTCGCGGCGGGTGGCCTCCATGCGGGCCTGCTCGGAATCGTCGTCCGCGAACAGGACCACGAAGTTCGGGTTCTCCTGAGACAGCGGGCGAGCAACCCCTCGGACAGCGAGCCGGGCGCGGCCGGGCATGGGGATCTTGGCGGTGAGCTCGAACTCGACGTCCTGGCCGCCGACCAGCACCTGTTCGACCGCGGCCCAGGCGCGCTCGTCGAGCAGGCGGTCGTGGACCACGCCCAGCTCCTCGGCGCGCGGGTTCACCAGCACCACGTCCCGGTACTGGTCGACCACGGCGATGCCGGACTCGGAGGCGAGCACGATCAGGTCCAGGACCTGCGACATGGTCAGCCCGGTGTCGGTGGCGGCGCGCAGGCGTTCCTGGCGGGCGTTCACATACGGAATGAGCAGTCCTCCGACGGCCAGTCCGACTACGGCCGCCAGGACTGCCAAAAGCACGGCCTGTGGAACGCTCACACCTTGAATCGTACGGTCGCCTAAGCAGCGTCAAACCCGGGGTGCTGGAAGTTTCGCGCAGGTCATGGGCACTTCCATGTTCGTTAGCCCGGCGTTTACGCGTTGTTCGGTCTGCGTGTCGGGGCAGGTGAGCGCCCTTGCGGCAACCACTTTCGGGACGGCGGGTCAGTCGTCGGGATCGCCGTAGAGATGGGCGCGCACGGAATCCCCGTGGCGGTCCGCCCAGTCGCCCAGCGCGAAGATCGGGCGCAGCAGATCGATACCGGCCGGAGTCAGCGAATACTCAACGCGCGGAGGAGCTTCCGCGTAACGGCGACGCTCCAGCAACCCCATCGCCTGCATCCGCCGCAGGGTCTGGGTGAGCATCTTCTGACTGATGCCGCCGATGGCCCGCCGCAGTTCCACCGGGCGCATCGGACCGTCCCGCAGTGTGTAAACGATCACAGTCAGCCAGGAATTGCCGAAGATGTCGACCGCCAGCCGTGCCGGGCAGTCGGATTCGTAGCCGCCGTATTCGGCGAAGCGCACCGGTTCCTCGGCGGCTGGCACCGGTTCGATGATCTCGGCCGTCATGAATACAGCCTGCCAGCGGTCATGGGCACCCGCGAGTGCGCATCGGAATTCCTACCGTCGAATTCGCAATCCAGACCTAGGAGTTCACATGCGAATCGGAATCATCGGCGCGGGGCAGATGGCGCGGGCCCTCGGCGGCGGCTGGGCCGCGGCCGGACACGAGATCGCCCTCGGGGCACGCACTTCCGCCCGTGCCGAGGCAGCGGCCGCGGCCATCGGCCACGGCGCGAAGGCGACCACAGTCGCCGAGGCGGTCGCCTTCGGCGAGACGACACTGCTCGCCCTGCCGGTCTCGGCACTCGAGGAAGTATTGACCGAGCACCGCGAAACCCTCACGGGCCGAACCCTCATCGACTGCACCAATGCCTTCGCCCCCGATGCGGGCGGCTTCAAACTCTCCGAACCCGCTGTGGCCGAACGGATCGCGGCCACGGTGCCGGGCGCGCGGGTGGTGAAGGCCTTCAATCTGCTTGCGGCCGAGGTGTGGGCGGGCCCGGAGCGGGTCTTCGAAGGCCGCCCCCTGACCGTGCCCCTGTGCGGAGACGATGCCGAGGCGGTCGCGACGGTCGCTGGGCTGGCCGAGGATCTGAAGCTGCGCCCGGTGCCCGCGGGCGACCTCGCCCGCGCCCGATACCTCGAAGCCACGTCGGCGTTCGTGGTCGGCCTGTGGTTCGCGGGTCACGACGCGCGGGCCATGTTCCCGCCGCTGGAGTCGGCCTTCGCGGTGGCCGACGACTAGCCGGGGTTTGTCGAGCTCCAGAGAGTGAGCGTACAGTCACTCTCCATGAGCAGCAGGCGCGGAGTCACCCTTTCGACCTCGGATGTCCGGCGGGAAGCCGTGCTGGACGCGGCCATCGTCGAGTTCGCCAAGACCGGATTCCACGGGACGCCGACCACCGCCGTCGCGGCATCGGCCGGGATCTCCACGGCCTATGTGTTCAAGCTGTTCCCCAGCAAGGTGGAGTTGTTCGTCGCCGCGCTGGACCGGTGTTTCGAACGGGTCGAGGGGGCGCTGGCCACCGGGGCCGCCCGGGCGGCGGGCGGCGATCCGGAGCGGGTGCTGCACGAAATGGGTGGGGCCTACGCGGAATTGATCGTGGACAAGAGCCTGCTCATGTTGCAGGTGCACGCCCTGTCGGCGGCCGATGTGCCCGATATCGCGGCGGCGCTGCGGCGTGGTCTGCAGCGCGTGACCGATTACGCCCAGACCCGTTCCGGCGCAACGGGTGAGCAGGTGCAGCACTTCATGGCCTACGGCCAGCTGTGCCATCTGATCACCACCCTCGGCCTGCACGCCGACGAAGGCCCTTGGGCCGCAACGCTGACCGCCGGAATCCGCCACTTCGACTGACAGAAAGCAAAATCCCGGGCGTGCACGCCGTTGTGCACGCCCGGGATCTCACTCCCGGAGCAGCGGTTTCACCAGCCGGTGTTGCCGCGGACCGGGATGTTCACGAAGCTCGGGCGATCCGGATCGAGCTGGATGTGCTCGGGCTTCAGGCCGGTGTCGATGAGCATGGGCAGGATCGGCAGGCCCTTGGGGAAGTTGCCGGCGAAGACGTCCACGCGCAGGCGGTGGCCCGGCTGCAGCACGGCCTGGGTGCCGCCGAGGGCGATATCCAGGGTGGTGGCCTCGCCCGGCACGGTCTCCTCCCGCTTGTCCAGCGAGGTGAAGGCGCGCGGGTCGGTGTAGTCGCCGTTGGCCGAGCGGGTGCTGTTGGCCTCGTCGACCTGACGCAGCGAGGCCATGAGCGAGCCGGAGGTCAGCACGGTGGAGGTGCCGTCGGGTGCGACATCGTTGACGGTGACGGTCCAGTAGCCGTCGGCGGCGTCCTGAACGGTATTGAGGTGCACCGCGATCGGGCCCGAGACGACGGTGGCCTCGGCGACCGGCGCGCTGGTGAAGGTGAGCGCGTTGGTCTCGGCGACGCGGGAGTCCTTGGAGCAGCCGTCGATCAGGTTGAAGATGCCCGCCGTGGCCTGGGCCGCGTCATTGGAGCAGACGGTGCTGAGACCCGGTGCGACGGTGAGGCGTTCGGTGTCGCCGTTGGCGGCCGCGGTGAGCGAGCCGTCGTAGACGCTGTTCGCGGTGCCGGAGCGCTGCGACGAGAAGTACATGCGCCGATAGTCGGCGGCCTCGGAAGCCGGTGCGGTGGGCCCGAATCCGCCCTGGGTGTTCCAGCCGCCGCCCTGCGTCTTGAGGGTCACCGGGCCGTAGGAGTCGATGCCGTTGTCGATCCCCTTGAGCCACTTGTCGAACCAGGCGCGCTGCAGCACGTCCAGACGCGGCGGGGCGCCGACGCGGTTGACGTCCGCACCGGAGGTGACGTGGTAGGTGTTGCCCATGAGCAGCTGCTTCTGGCCGGGCGGCAGCGGAATCTGGTTGTAGATCTTGGATTCCGAGTAGGTGAACAGGTCGTGCCAGCCGCCGGTCACGAAGGTCGGCACCTGGATGCGACTCGGGTCGCCAAGCCACTCCTGACGCTCCCGGGTCAGGCCGTTGAGCATGTCCTTGACGCGCGGGTCGATGGTGTCCAGGTTGGTGCTGGTGTAGGCCGACATGAGCACGTCGAGGTAGCCGAAGGGATCGTTGGCGCGATCCTGCAGCCACTTGAAGTCGAAGGTGCCGTTGGCGATCGAGGCCAGGTCCGGCACCCACTTGAGGCCGTTGATGGCGCTCAGCCACAGCGGGATGAAGTTGAAGCCGAAGCCGCCGCCGGGCGCGAGCACATCGTCGATGAGATCGCTGCCGGGCACGATCGGGAAGATGGCCTGCAGCGCGGGCGGCCGCTTCTCGGCGGCCTGCACCTGGTTGATGGCGCTGTAGGACAGGCCGTTCATGCCGATGCGGCCGTTGGAGAAGTGCTGCTTGGACGCCCAGTCGATGACCTCGACGGTGTCCTGCTGCTCGCGGCCGCGCAGCATGTCCCATTCGCCCTGCGAGAAGCCGGTGCCGCGCACGTCCACGACGACCTGCGTGTAGCCGGACTTGATGAGCTGGCGGTCGACGGAGAAGTTGCGGAGTTCGCCGTTGCCCGCCGCGTTCAGCAGTTCGCCGAAGCCGGTGATGGGGGTGCCGTCCAGGCGGATGTTGCGGAAGACATTGAGCAGGGCGTCGCCCAGGCCCGGGATGGAGAAGGCGCTGTCGGCGACGTTCGACACCAGCTTGGTGTAGGGCGTCATGTTCACGACGGTCGGCGTGGGGGCGTCGATGGGACGGCCCGCGGCGTCGGCCGGGTGGTAGACGTTGGCCTTGAGGACGGTGCCGTCACTCATGGTGATCGGGACGTCCCACTCGATGAAGACGTTGGGGTACTGCTGCGGCCCATCCTCGGTCGCGGTCCACTGGGCCCCGGCCGCCCCACCGTCGGGTCCGGTGGGGGTGATGGCATCGGCTGTGATGCCGGTCAAAGGAAGGAACAGAGTGGCCGCGGTGGCTAGCACCGTGGCCCGTAGCGCGTGCCTCATCGAACGTGATCTACCTCTCGCAAATGGTCGAACGCCCAGCAGCATATCTACTCAGAAGTAAGTTGCAAACCTCGGTTACAGATACCGATTTAAATGGGCAACGCTTCGGCAAATTCGATTGCAAGAGTGGGGAATACCCTACGGTCGCGTAGTGAGATGTGTATCACATCGATAATTCGACAAAATAATGCCCCGCCCAATCTTATTGAGCGGGGCACTATTTCGAGATTTACTTGCCGCCCTGGTTGGCTACCGCGGCCGCGCCCGCAGCGGCGGCCTCCGGGTCCAGGTAGACGCCCGCGCCGAGGGGGCGCAGGTTCTCGTCCAGCTCGTACTTGAGCGGAATGCCGGTGGGGATGTTCAGCCCGGCGATGTCCTCGTCGGAGATGTTCTCCAGGTGCTTCACCAGCGCGCGCAGCGAATTGCCGTGCGCGGCAACGAGAACGGTCTTACCGGCGCGGACATCGGTCGCGATGGTGTCCTCCCAGTAGGGCATCATGCGGGCCACGACGTCCTTGAGGCACTCGGTGGCCGGGACCTCGACGCCGGCGTAGCGCGGGTCGCCGTCCTGCGAGTACTCGCTGTTCAGCTCGATCGGCGGGGGCGGGGTGTCGTAGCTGCGACGCCACAGCATGAACTGGTCCTCGCCGTACTGCTCCTTGATCTCCGCCTTGTTCTTGCCCTGCAGGGCGCCGTAGTGGCGCTCGTTCAGACGCCAGTCGCGGACCACCGGAATCCAGTGCCGGTCGCAGGCGTCGAGGGCATTGTTGGCGGTGCTGATGGCACGGCGCAGCAGTGAGGTGTAGACGATATCGGGGAGAATCCCGTGCTCGGCCAGCAATTCACCGGCGCGCTTGCCCTCGGCGACGCCCTTGTCGGTCAGTCGAACGTCCACCCAACCGGTGAACAGGTTCAGGGCATTCCATTCGCTCTCGCCGTGGCGCAGCAGCACGAGGGTGTACGTCATGAGGTCATCCTGCCACGCGGGATTTCACCCCTCACGCTGGGGTTTAAAGCCCGCCGAGGGCGAGAATCGCGGCGCCTTGCAGCGTGGCCTGATCGGTCAATTCGGACGGAACCACCCGCAGTTCGCGCAGGAAGGAGAGCCGGGCGTGCGCGGCGGCCGAGGCTCGCAACGGGCCCCAGAGCGGCTCCCCTGACTGGGCGAACCCGCCCCCGATCACGACCAGATCGGTGTCGAACAGCGCGGCCGCCGACGCGACGGCCACCCCGATCGCGTTCCCGGCCCGCGCCAGCGCCGCCACGGCGATCGGCTCCCCCGCGTGCGCGGCGGCGGCGAGTTCCACTCCGGTGGTTCCGGTCCAGCCCTGGCGGCGGGCCCAGCGCACGGAAGACTTGCCGCTCGCCACAGCTTCGACGCAGCCGAATCCGCCGCAGGCGCAAGGCTCTTCCTGGCCGGGAACCACGATGTGGCCGACGTGCCCGCCATTTCCGGTGCGCCCCATGACAACTCGGTCATCGGAGATGATGCCGCCGCCGATGCCGGACGAAACGGTCATGGCGAGGACGTTGGGCACGCCGCGCGCGGCCCCGAGGCGCTGCTCGGCCAATACCAGGCAGACGCCGTCGATGGCGAATCGAATCTCGGCTTCCGGAAACAGTTTTCGCACCGAATCCACGATCGGGAACCCGGGGGCCCATTCCGGGATATTGAGGGGACCGCACACTCCGGCGGTCACGTCCACCGGTCCGGCCGACCCGATTCCCACGGCGGTCACCCGGGTGTCCCCGGCGACCTCCGACAGCAGTGCCCGGCAGGCGTCCCATACTCCGGATTCCGGCACCGCGATCCGCCGCGGCTCCCCCACCGCCCCGTTCGAATCGACCATCGCCGCCGCGAATTTCGTCGCCCCGATATCCAGTGCCAGTGCCGTCATGGCCGACCGGTCTCCTTCGTTCGATGGAATCCGGTGCGATTGTGCCAGCTGGTTACTGCTTGTCGGCCGAATCGACGAGGTGTTCGAAGGCGCGCAGGTTCTTCAGGGATTCGCCGCGCGACACCCGCCATTTCCATTCCTTGCGAATGGATTCGGCGAAGCCGAGTTCGAGCAGGGTGTTGAAGTCGGCGTCGACGGCCTCGAGGATCTGGCCGAACCAGCGGTCGAGTTCGTCGGCGGTGACGCGGTCGTTGGACATGCGGCCGACCAGATAGATGTCGCCGACGCGGTCGATGGTGTAGGCCACGCCGTAGAGGCGGCGGTTGCGGCGCAGCAGGAATTTGTAGACGCCCTCGAAGTTCTCGTCGGGCTTGCGGCACACGAACGATTCCATGCGCACGCCGTGCTTGCCGACGCTGACGCCGATGACGGTCTTGAGTTTGCGCTCGCCGGGCAGCACCACCACGAACAGGTCGGGGGCGTCGCGGGTGTATTCGATTTCGCGGTCGCGCAGCGTCTCGTCGATGAGTTGCGCGGTGGCGCGGGCGGTTTCGTCGTTCAGGCCGCCGGTGCTGGCGTGGGGGCGCGGCTTCTTTTGAGAATGTTCCAGCCAGTCGTCCGCGCGCTCGACCTCGCTCATCTGCGTAGTGCTCCCGTCCGACGCCGCCACAGCGCCAGCGATCTGGCCTGATTGCTGTCGGTATGCAGATTACCGCTGCGAATCCGGCTTACACGTCCCTGGCTCAGGGCGGCCGAATAGCTGTCCAACAGGCCGTCGGCGGTGTGCGCCCAGGAGAAGTTGGCGGCGTGCTCGACCGCGGCCTCGCCCATCAGCTTCAGGCGGCCCGGATCGTCGAACAGCGAACGCAGGGCGGCGGCCCAGTCAGGGGTGCGGTGCCCTTGGACCAGCAGGCCGGAGACGCCGTCGCGCACGGCCGTGCCGAGCCCGCCCACATCGGCGGCCAGCACCGGGGTGCCGCTGGCCTGCGCCTCGATGGCGACCAGGCCGAAGGATTCGTTGTAGCTGGGCACCGCCACCAGATCGGCGGCGCGGTACACCTGCGCCAGGCGGTCCGAAGGCTGCGGCGGCAGGAAGGTCATGCGGTCCGAAATGCCAAGTGCGGCAGCCAGTTCGATGAGCGCGTCGGGGCGCTTGAGGCCGCTGCCGGAAGGTCCGCCGACGATCACCACGCGCAGCGGTCGGCGCGACGGATCGGGATCCGCGGCCTCCGCGGCCAGCATTTCGGCGGCGGCGCGGACCAGGACGTCGGGGGCCTTCAGGGGCTGGATGCGGCCGACGAAGGCGACGATCCGCTCGTCCACGGGTAGGCCGAGTTCGAGGCGGGCGGCGAGTTTGTCGCCCGGGAAGTAGCGGGTCAGATCCGCGCCGGGCAGGACCACGTCGATCCGCTCGGGATCCGCGCCGTAGAGCTCGACTAGCTGGCGGGCTTCCTCACCGGTATTGGCGACCAACCGGTCGGCCTCGGCCACGATCTGCTTCTCGCCGATCTCCCGCACCGCGGGCTCGGGGCAGTCGCCCTCGGCCAGGTAGGCGTTCTTGACCGCGGCCAGCGTGTGCGCGGTGTGGACCATGGGCCGCCGCCAGCGGTCCCGGGCCAGCCAGCCCACCTGGCCCGAGAGCCAGTAGTGGGAGTGGATGAGGTCGTAGTGGCCGACCGGGTACCGGGCCTCGGTGCGCAGCACCTCGGCGGCGAACGGACACAGCTGGGTGGGCAGATCGTGCTTGTCGAGGCCCTCGAAGGGCCCGGCGACCACGTTCCGGACCAGCACGCCGGGCGCGGCCTCGACCACGGGTTCGTCATTGGAGGAGGTGGCGCGGGTGAAGATCTCCACCTCGGTGCCGCGTTTGGCCAGCTCTATCGCGGTCTGCAGCACGTAGACGTTCATGCCGCCCGCGTCGCCGGTCCCGGGCTGAGCGAGTGGTGAGGTATGCACCGATAGCACGGCAATCCGATTGGGCCGTACGTCCGGTCGTTGACTCACCACTCCAGTGTGCACGGGGGTAGTAACGCCCCATGCGGTGGTTACCTTCCCAAGTGACCTGCTTCACAAGGATTTTCGTCAGCGTGAATGCAAATCCGCTATCAGCCCAGGTGGCTCGCGAAAGAAGTGATCTCGGACACGAACCGCTCGGGATCTTCGATGAACAGACCGTGCTGCGAGCCCTCCCAGTAGGAGGTCCGGACGTCCGGGACGGTCTCGGCGATGAAGCGGCCGTTCTCGATCGGAACCACCGGGTCGGCGGTGCCGTGCAGGACCAGGACCGGCACATTCAGGCCGCGCAGAGTCTCGGTGTTGTCGGTTGTGCGATAGAACAAGGCCTTGCGGACCCGGGGCAGGGTGGCGATGCTGCCGCCGAACAGGCGCTGGGCGTCCACGCCCTTGTCGCGGCCCGGGCCGGTATTGGCATTGCCGAAGGCGCCGAAGCCGCGAATGGCCTTGCCCGCGCTCTCGTCGAAGACGTCGGGAATGGCCTTGCTCATGCCGGGACCGGTCCCCGCGCCCTCGACGCCGCGGCCGATATTCGCCTGTGAACCGGTGTAGACGACGCCCGCGACGGCGTCGGTGCCGTAGGCGGTGAGGTAGTCCGACAGCACGATGCCGCCGTAGGACCAGCCGAGCAGGATCGCGCCGGAGGTGATGGCCTCGGCGGCGAGCACGGCCGCGATATCGGCGGCCCAGTTCTTGGGATCGTCATAGCCGGTTTCGGGGGCGTCGGAGTAGCCGTGGCCGCGCAGGTCGAGGGCGATCACCCGGAAATGCTCGGCGAGCAGGTCGGCCGCGCGACCCCAATTGCGCAGGTTGCCCGCCCATCCGTGCAGGAGAACCAGGGGCCGGGCGCCCTCCGGACCGGTCACCCGGTAAACGATGGTTGTGCCGTCCGCGCTCACTGCTTCCCTTATCGCCATAGGAGTGAGGCTAACGACCCGCGACGCACCGGCGACACGCCCTGCTTAAGCTCTGATCATGAGCACTCGTACCGCTGTGGTGACCGGAGCAAGTTCGGGTATCGGCGAGGCAACCGCCCGCGAACTCGCCAAGCAGGGGTATCACGTCTATGTGGGCGCGCGGCGCGTCGACCGGCTGGAGAAGCTGGCCGAGGAGATCGGCGGCACCGCGCTGCAACTGGACGTCACCGACGAGGAGTCGGTGCGCGCGTTCACCGAAGCCGTGGAGCGCTGCGATGTGCTGGTCAACAATGCCGGCGGCGCGAAGGGCCTGGCCCCGGTCCTCGAGGCCGATCTGGACGACTGGCGCTGGATGTGGGAAACCAATGTGCTGGGCACACTGCGGCTCACGAAGGCGTTGCTGCCCAAGCTGATCGAGTCCGGCGACGGCCTGATCGTGACGGTCACCTCGGTGGCCGCGTTCTCGGTCTACGACAATGGCTCCGGCTACACCTCGGCCAAGCACGCGCAGGGCGTGCTGCACCGGACGCTGCGCGGTGAGCTGCTCGGGCTGCCGGTGCGGCTGACCGAGATCGCGCCGGGCGCGGTGGAGACCGAGTTCTCGCTGGTGCGCTTCGGCGGCGACGAGGAGCGGGCGGCGAAGGTCTACCAGGGCATCGATCCGCTTGTGGCACAGGACATCGCGGAGATCATCGGGTTCGTGGCCTCGCGTCCGCCGCATGTCGATCTGGACACCATCGTCGTCAAGCCGCGCGATCAGGCGGAGTCGGGTCGTTTCGCGCGTCGCGGCTGATACGTCATGCCGCGATGCTGATGCGTTGTGCCGCAATGTAGTTCAGCTCACAGATCTGAATTATAGATTTTTCAGAACCGAAATACGCACGCTGCTAGCGTCCCTCACAACCGAGGGCTGCTGGGAGTGCGCATGGTGAGATCACGGATCGAGGCGGTCGGGTCGTATCTGCCCGCCGCCGAGGTATCGACGGCGGAGTTGCTGGGGCGGTTGGCCGTCGACGCACCACTCGATCTGGAACGGATCAGCGGGGTTCGGAATCGCCGGGTGTGCGCCGAGGACGAGGATTCGTTCACCCTCGCGCTGGCCGCCGCCCGTACGGCACTGGACAATTCGTCCTACGACGCCGCCGATATGGATGTCGTCATCTCCTGCTCCATCACCCGCATTCGCGACGGCGAATTCTGCGTCGAGCCCTCCTTCGCGCTCATGCTGCGCAATGAACTCGGCGCGCGCGATGCCATCCACTTCGACGTCTCGAATGCCTGCGCGGGCATGATGAGCGGAGTTCTGGTGCTGGATCGCATGATTCGTGCGGGCCTGGTGCGACGCGGGCTGGTGGTGTCCGGGGAGTACATCACGCCCATCTCCGATACCGCGGTGCGGGAGATGTCGCAGAAATACGATCCGCAGTTCGCCTCGCTGACCGTCGGCGACGGCGCGGCCGCCGTCATTCTCGATGGTGAGGGCACCGAGGACGACTGCATCGACTACATCGAACTCAATACCAGCGCGTCATTCGCGCAGCTGTGCCTCGGCATGCCCAGCGACCGCAGTTCCGGTATCGCGCTGTACACCGACAACCGAGCCATGCACAACGAGTCTCGCTATTTGTTGTGGACCACCCGGCAACGCGATTTCCTCACCGAGCGCGGCAGCGGATTCGCGGCCGAACGCTACGACCATGTGATCCACCATCAATTCAGCGCCCCCGCAGTGGAATTCGTGGCCAAGATCGCCGAACGCGAATTCGACGCCCCGATCCCGCCCGCGCTCATGGTGCTGGACCGCTTCGGCAACACCGCATCCACCTCGCATTTCGTGGTTTTGCACGACGCGCTCAAACAACAGCGGATAGCGTCCGGAGCGAAAGTACTGATGGTGCCCGCGGCCTCCGGTGTCGTGGCCGGGTTTCTGTCGGTGACGCTCGGCGATCTTCGGGTGTGATGCAGCATGGGAATCGTAATTTCTTCCGTAACCACCGAAATCGGCGGCGGCAGCTCCATCGAGCAGGCCGCGTCCGCCGCGCGCCGCGCCATCGCGGAGGCGGGCAGTACCCCGGAGCAGATCGACGCGTTGATCAATACCGGCGTCTATCGCGATTCGAACATGGTGGAACCGGCCATGTCCGCGCTGATTCAGCAGCAGGCGGGCATCGGGCTGGAGTATCACAGCGGTGATGTGCCGTGCCTGTCGTTCGACCTGATGAACGGAGCCTGCGGAATTCTCAATGCTATTCAGGTGAGCCAGGCGCTGCTGGAGGCGCCGACCGTGCACCGGGTGCTGCTGGTGTCCGGTGACGCGCATCCGTCGAAATCGCCGGAGCCACAGCCGGGTTTCCCGATCAAGCCGGTGGGTGCGGCCATGCTGCTCGAGAAGGTGCCGGGCCCGGCCGGATTCGGGGCGCTGCACATCAGCGCCACCGATGGGCGGCCCGCGGCCGAGGGATTCGTGCGGCTCGCGGAGATGGGGACGACCGGTCGGTCCTCGATCGTGGTGAACCGCTCCGCCGATATCGAAGCGCTGCTGCACCACGCGGTTTCGGCCGCCGAGGAGGCCCTGGACGTGGCTGAGGTCGCCCTCGACCGCATCGTGCTCATCTGCGGACGCCCCGTCGCGGACTTCCCGGCGCTGCTGGCGCAGCGGCTCGGCATCGCGCCCGAGGCGGTCGTCGCCGACGACACCGAGAGCGACGCCCACACCTCCGCCCTGCCCGCCGCCTATCTCGCGGCCCGCGACTGCGGCACGCTCGACCGCGCCGACGTAGCCTTGTTCGTGGCCGCCGGGGCGGGTCCCTCGGCCGCCGCCATCGCCTACCGCTTGCCGAAACCGTAAGCCCGGGCAAGGAATCCACCGGAGGGACGATGAACGGACTCTGGGTGATCGTGCCCGCGTACAACGAGGAACACGGCATCACGGCCACGCTCACCGCCCTCGCGGCACAGCGCGACCGCGACTTCACGCTGCTGGTGGTGGACAACAATTCGACCGACGGCACCGCGAAGGTGGTGCGCGAGTTCGCCGAATCGGAGCCGGGGATGCGGATCGAGATCATCACCGAGACCGTGAAAGGCACCGGCGCGGCGGCCGATACCGGTATGCGGCACGCCATCGCGGCCGGGGCGGTGTGGCTGGCCCGCACCGACGCCGACTGCCTGCCCGCGGCCGATTGGACGGCGCGGATCCGGGCCGGGTTCGACAGCGGGCTGCGATTGATCAGCGGGCAGCTGGTGCCGCGCCGCGATGAGGGCGTGAGCCTGGTCGACCGCACCGTCATCCGGGTCGCGCTGGAGGTGGCGTCGTTCTTCGGGAAGTTCCGACCGGGGAATCGGGATCCGCGCTATCTGGGGCCGTATGTCATGACGCCCGGCTGCAATATGGCCATCACGGCCGAACTGTACGAGGCCGCGGGCGGATTCCCGCGCACCGCCATCGAGGACCTGCACGAGGATCGAGCACTGGTGAACGCCGTGCGCCTGCTCACCACCGACTACGGGCCGCGCCGCGACGTCCGGGTGTACGGCTCCAATCGGCGCGTGCGAGCCTGGGGTGTGCGCAAGACCCTGGCCTGGTACGCCGATCACCGTTACAAACCGGAACTGGTGGACATCCGGTGATGTACGAAGACGGTTCGGCCGGAGAGGATTTCACCGCGCTGCTGCGCGAGCAGGTGCTGCGCACCCCGGATGCGCCCGCCCTGGGCATGATCGGCGAGCCGGCGCTCAGCTTCGCCGAACTGGACGCCCGCATTCGGCTGGTGGCGAAGCGGCTGCACAGCAAGGGATTCGAACCCGGCGACCGCATGCTGTTCTCCATCCGGCCGTGCGTCGACGCGGTGGTGCTGGTGCTGGGGACGGTCGCGGCGGGCGGCACCATCGTGTTCGTGGATCCGGGCATTGGGCCCGAATTGTTCGCGCGGCGAATGGAATTGGTGCGGCCGCGGTGGGCGGCCACGGAATCGCTGCTGTATCTGCTGAGCGGGCCGCTACGCCGGTACGGGCGGCGGGTCGGGCTGTCGCTACCCGAATTCGGGCGGCTACCCCTGCGGCACATTCACAGCGGGCCGCGGCTACCCGGGACGCCGCGCGGCTCGCTGCCGCTGCGCAGACTGATCGGGTCGGAGCCCGGCTGGTCGGGGCCCGCCAGCGGGTCGACGGTCGATACGCCCGTGGAGGATCCGGAGGCCGAGGCGCTGATCGTGTTCACCTCCGGCACCACCGCCGACCCGAAGGCCGTTGTGCACACGCGGGGTTCACTGGGGGCGGGACTGGCGGCGGTGGCGGGGTGCACCACGCTCATGCCCGGCTCGCATCTGCATACCGAGCAGCTGATGATGGGGTTGCCCGCGGTGCTCGAGGGGGCGCGGTGGTCGATGCCGCGGTATCCGCGGTTCGGGACCCATATCGATCCGCTGGGATTCGCGCGGACGCTCGAGGGGGCGACGCACGCGTTCTTCACGCCCGCGGATCTGGCGGTGGTGCTGGATGCCATCGAGACCGGTCGGTTGTCGGCACCCACCACCGTCGAGGAGATCTCGCTCGGCGGCGCACCGGTGACCACGGCACTGCTGCGGCGCGCCCGCGCCGCGCTGCCGGACACCGAGTTCCTGGCCATCTACGGCATGACCGAAATCCTGCCGGTGGCAATCACTTCCGGTAGCGACAAGCTTGCCTTCGAGGGTCCCGGTGATCCGCTCGGGCCGCCGGTCGAGGGTGTCGACGCGCGTCTGGCCGACGACGGTGAGCTGATTCTGTCCGGCCCCAACCTGTGCCGCGGCTATCTCGGCGAATCGCCGTTGAAGGAGATCGCCACCGGCGACCTCGCGCGTTTCGAGGGCGACACCCTGGTGCTCATGGGCCGCAAGAAGGACATGATGATTCGCGGCAAGACCAATATCTATCCGGGACTGTACGAACCGGCCATCGCGGGCGTCGAGGGGGTGCGGCAGGCCATCATGGTCGGCATTCCGGACGAGATCGGGGACGAGCGCATCGTGCTGGCGGTGGTGGCAGACCCGGACGCGGCGGATATCGAATCCCGGCTGCGCCGCGAATTGCCCGCGCTGATCGATGTTTCCGCGCTGCCGGACGACATTGTGGTGGTCGAGGAGATACCGGTCGGCGGGCGCACCAGGAAACCGGATCGGGCCGCGCTACGCACGCTGCTGGAGCATCGGATCGGCTGACGGTTCCGGTCGCCGCAGTAATGCGGCGAGTACGGCCTCGGCGAATTCCTCCGCCTCCTGTTCGGTCACTGTTTTGTCGACATAGCAGAAAGCGATATGCATTTCATCGTGCGCGGTCGCGACCGCCACCGTCATGACGCTCACGCATGAATTCGCGGCCGCCAGAATGAGCCCCGAAAGCCGTGATCCGCCAACTCGATCCGGGAATTCGACGCGTCCGACATTGGTGACCGACACATTCCAGGGCGCACGGCGGTCCACCATGTTCGCCAACCGCTGCCCGGCCGCCATCGCCTTCGGCGTGCCGAATCGCATGCCCGCCACCGTCGACAGATGCTTGCGCTGCCGGACGCCCCGATCGAGTTGCCGCTTCACCGCCCGGGCCGCCGACCACAGCGGTACCGCCGGTCCGAACGGCACGAAACCGATCAGGACAGGTGCGTAGATGCCCAGTTCATCGCGGTCGGGCAGCGGATCCAGGAGATGGCGGAAATCCACCGGCGACGCGATGCCCGCCACCCCGGGCGCTCCCGGATTCGAGGCCCTGCCGATCGCGTCCGCTACCGCCGCTGTCACGGCCGCGTGTACCGTCACCCCCGAGCGGCGGCAGTCGGAAATCAAGTCCGCCAACATTTCTCGGTCCACGACTCGGTACACGATTCTGGTGCGCCGTGCGGACATGGCAACGGACGGGCCGTCCAGCCGATGGGGGCGTGATGCGAGCGCGGCCAGCTGATCGGCGATATTGATGTAGGCGTAGCGCCAGAATCCGCGCGCGGCTGCTGGAATCAAATCATCGGCGGCGGGCATCGAATCCCGCTCGAGCACTGGATCATTCGCGATACCACCGGCGTGGACCACCACTTTCCGCAGCAGGGTCAGCAACGATCGCCCGTCCATGATGATGTGCGAAATCGTCAGCAGCACATCATGGAATTCGCCGTCGGCGCCCGCCTCCGACACGATGTGGACCATTCGAGCCAGGCCCGCCCGGATCTCGAATGGTCGCGCCAGTTCGGCATCCATTTCCGCGATCCACGTCTGGCCGTCCCCCGCTACCCGCCGCACCGGAATCCGGGGCGCGTCCAGCGGCATGAGCCACGGATCTTGTCCACAGTTGTCCACAACCGCCATCCGCAGCAGTGGATACTCCACGAGCAGCGCGGCGGCGGCCGCGGCCAATCGATCCGCCCCGACTTGCCCGTGGATGCGCACCCGTGCGACGCAATTGGCGGGCGACAACCGGTCGATGATCCAGAACCATCGCTCCGAAGGACTCAACCGGCGCCCGAATCGCGTTGCCGCCGTAGTCATCCGGCCACCCTAACCGCGCCGCGCGGGTTTTGCGGTTGCCGTCCGCCGCCGCCCGGGTGTAGCGTTCCCGCCCATGCAGCGCTTCCAGTCGACTACGACGCCGGACACCGTCCCGGCGCGCTGACCCCTGTTCAGACCGAAGCCCCGGGCGAATGCCCGGGGCTTTTCCGCGTGGTCATTCGCCCTCGTCCGAGGAGACCACCATGCACGACCATCGAAAACTGGGCCGCGAACTCGCCCTGTTCGACACCGACCCGCTGATCGGCGCGGGCCTGCCCTACTGGCTGCCCGACGGCGCGATCGTCCGCCACAGCCTCGAGGAGTACATCCGCACCGCCGAACGCCGCGCGGGCTACCGCCACGTCTACTCCCCCGTGCTCGGCAAGCGCGAACTCTACGAAATATCCGGCCACTGGGCGCATTACAGCGACGACATGTACCCGCCAATGGATCTCGGCGGCGAACAAGTGGTCCTACGCCCCAGCCTGTGCCCCCACCACGCCCTCATCTACCGCTCCCGCTCCCACAGCTACCGCGAACTCCCCCTCCGCCTGGCCGAGCTGGGCGGCATGTACCGCTCCGAATTGTCCGGCGTCCTAGGCGGTTTGACCCGTGTCCGCTGCATCCAGCTGAACGACGCCCACATCTTCTGCACCCTCGACCAGGTCGCCGACGAGGCCGCGGCCGCATTGGACCTCATCACCACCGCCTACCGCGCCATGGGCATCACCGCCGCCCGCTACCGCCTGTCCCTCCCCGGCCCCGGCGGCAAATACGTTGCGGCCCCGGTGATGTGGCAGCAGGCCACCAAACTCCTGACCGAGGTCCTCGACCGCTCCGGCCTCCCCTACGAATCGGCCGAAGGCGAAGCCGCCTTCTACGGCCCGAAGATCGACGTCCAGGTCGCCGACCACGCCGGCCGCGAATCCACCCTCTCCACCGTCCAGATCGACTTCCACCAACCCGAACAATTCGACCTCCACTACATCGGCCCCGACGCCGCCAAACACCGCCCGGTCATGGTGCACCGCAGCATCATCGGCAGCGTAGAACGCGCCGTAGCCCACCTCATCGAACAACACGGCGGCGCCTTCCCCGCCTGGCTGTCCCCAACCCAGGTAGTGGTGCTCCCGGTCTCGGAAGCCGAGGAATCCGCGGCCGCCGAGCTGGTCACCCAGTGCCTCGACGCCGGACTCCGCGCCGAGGTCGCCGCAGCGGAGGCAGGCAGCCTGGGCGCCCGCATCCGGGAAAACCGTTTGGTGCCTTACCAGTTCATCCTCGGCCCCGCCGAGATCGCGAACAACGAGGTATCCGTACGCCTACGCGACGGCCGACGCATCCCACCGCAATCGGCCGCGGACGCGGTGAACCACGTCCGCGGCCTGATCGAATCCCACGAGACCCGCCTGTGGACCGACTGACCACCCGTCAGGCGGTCACACCGCGCGCGAAGTCTGCCAGCAGGGTCGGTACCGCCGAATCGAAGCCGACGATATCGAGGGTTCCGGCGTCGGCGGGGTCGGCGATGGTGAAGTTGGTGGCGGTCATGCCGATCACCACCAGCTTCGCGGCCGGGTTCACCTTGCGGCGGTACTGCGCGAGAGCCTGATGCGGCTGCACTCGACCCGCCCACGTCTCATTGTCGGTAATGATGGTGAACACGTCGACGTGCAGCTTGTGCTTCAGCGCGTGCAGCATCGGCAGCGAGCAATCGGTCCCACCGAACGGCAGGCCGCTGATCGCGCGGATCGCGTCGTCGAGCCGCTGGCGCGGGCCGATCGACAGCGGTGAGAGGCCGCTATCCCGGTAACTGCCGCCCGCCGACGTGAATCCCATGATGTCGTAGTCGGATTCGATCGACGCGGTGACCAACGCCAGCGCCGCGGACGCCTCGCGGGCGGACAGCGGCAGGCCGGAGATGGACGACGTCATCGAGGCGGACACGTCCAGGGCCAGCAGGTGCCGCTTGCCGGTCGGCTCGACCGCCTCGAATGCGGCGTAGAACGCCGCGTCGAGAGCGTCGACGATCGGACGCGAAGGCTCCCAGGTGCTTTCACCGCGCACGGACCGGCCAGCCGCGTAGGTGCGCTGCGCGACAAGGACGTTCACCGGGTGCACGCGCGCCTTGCGCAGGCGGTCGCGGTCGGCCAGCTGCTCGGCGACGGCCTTCGTCCGCGCACCCAGCGGGGACAGCAGGCCGAGGCGGGTCAGGCGCGGCAGCTGGCGCATCAGCGCGGTCTGCGGCATTCCGTTATCCAGCAACGCCTCCCACACGGCGGGGTCGCCCATTGCCTCATCCGGCAGCATCTCCCACGACAGCCGGTACTCGCGCACCAGCTCCGGGATCTCGCGCACCGGCGCGGTCTGGGCCCGCTGGAAGCCCTCGACCAGACGCAGACCATCCAGCGAGGTCTCGCGGCGGCAGATCCAGTCGAACAGGCGACGACGGTCGTCCTGATCGGTTTCCGGGTGCGACAGGCGCAGTAGGTCCCGGTGGGTCCAGCCTTCACGCGAGCGGTACTTCACGGCCTGGTAGGCGAGGTCGTCGACGGACTTCTCCACGTACCAGTTGGCGACGGCGCGGCGCAGGCCACGACCCCAGCCGCGGAACTGCTCGATGTAGCGCGCGAACAGGAACAGGTGAGTTCCGGTGCGCGCCACCAGCGGCAGCGCGTCCAGGGCGGTCCGGCGGCCGTCGGCATCGCCGAGCGAGGCCGCCGCGGCGAGCGCGAACAGCGCCGGATTCTGCTTCGGGGCACGGCCCGCCGTGGACACGGCGACGATCTCGGCGACCAGGTCCGCGGTGCGGTGCTCCGCGAAATCCAGTACGACAGCGGCGTTTTCCTTGGTCAGCTCGCGCGCGCTGGTGTAGTACGTCGGGGCGTCGCTGCCGAGCGTGAGGAATCGGCGCAGCCGCACCTCGGGGGTCACCTCGAAGGTGTATCCCCCGGCGCTGTTACGGACCTGCCGCGCATCGGCCCGCTCGGACTGCGGGGTGGCGCGGAGGTTGATGTCGGCGTAGACGTCCATGCTCACCTCTTCCTCGTTCGGCCCCAATCGGATTGGGGCATGAGGTAGCGGGCATATGTCTGCGCCCACCGGAGGTGATCATTGGAAGTGATAACCGCAGGCGTCCGGCCCGCCACCAAAAGCCTGGTGTCGACGAGAGCGGACGGGCGTGGGATGCCAACCGGAACCGGCCCGCGGATTGCTGCGGGACCGGCAAGGATTCGAACCTCAGATGCCAGATAACCGATCGGCTTCGGCCCGTCCTTCTCGTCATGGCGAACGACGGGTGAGCGGTCGTGGTGTATCGACCGGGGTTTAGCCATGCGCTCTACCAAGCTGAGCTACGAGGGCTGCAGTCCCTCGGCGGGATTCGAACCCGCGACATCATGATCCGATAACCGACCGAATCCGGCCCGCCCACATCGTCGTTCGCTGTACCCGGAGGACTGTACGCAGGCATGGCCGCGCCCGGCCACCGAATTTCTAGGCGGCCGGGCGTCGGTCGTCGTGTCAGCGGCCGCCGACCGGCTGCGGGGGTAGCGGGGTGGCGGAGATTTGGTTCTTGGGTTCGCCCTGGAGGGCGGAGAGGCCCTTCCAGGTTTCCCAGTCGATGGTCCAGTCGTAGATGTCGCCGTCGGCCGCGGAGAGGGGGATGCGGGTGCCGGTGATTTCTACGGGGTCGCCGTAGAGGGCGGTGGGGAAGTAGGCCTGGGCGTCGGCGGTGCTGAGGTTGATGCAGCCGTTGGTGACGTTGGAATTGCCCTGGGCGCCCGCGGATTCGGGGTTGGCGTGGATGAATTCGCCGTTGTTGGAGATGCGGACGGCCCAGCGTTCGCGGGCGTTGGTGTAGTACGGCGGGTTGGACATCACGAAGTCCTCGTACTTCTCGGTCACCACGTGGATGCCGGAGCGCGTGACATTGCGGTTCTCGTTGCCCTCGCCGTAGCTGCACGGGAAGTCGAAGACGGTCTGGCCGTCCCGGATCACCTGGACGCGGTGCGTGGGCGCGCTGCCGCGCACGATCTGCGAACGGCCGATCTTGAAGTCGGAGGTGAGGTCGGAGTCGCCGAACAGGCCGCCGCCCATGTCCAGGCCGTAGAGCTTGACGCCGACGTGCACGGTGGTGCCGGGCTGCCAGTACTCGCGCGGACGCCAGTGCACCCGGGAGCCGCCGTTGTCGTCCTGCAGCCAGGCCCAGGAGCCCTCGGTGGCCGGGGTCGCGGTGACGGTCAGCGCCTTCTCGACGGCCGCCTTGTTCTCGATATGCCCCTTGAACTGCAGCATGATCGGCGCGGCGATGCCGACCTCCTGGCCGTCACCGATATTGATGGTGGCCGGCGCGGTCGCCTTGGGGCTGACGGTGGTGAACTTCCCGTCGATCGGCACCGGCTTGTTGTCGGTGCCGGTGGCGGTGCCCGCCCAGGTGTAGGTGACGCCGTAGCCGAGCGGCTCGTTCACCGTGAACTTGCTGCGAGCGGCATCGAAGGTGCCGGTTACCTGCTTGCCGTTGGCATTGGTCAGGGTCAACTGGTCGATGCGGCCGTTGGTGACCGTCGCGGTCACCGGGGTCGTCGGGTTGACATTCTCACTGCCGTTGCCCGGTTCCAGCTTGACGGTCGCGACCGGTTCGGCGGGCTTCCCGGAGCCGCCACCACCCTTGTTCGACGACGAACACGCCGCCGCGATCGCTGCCGTCGACGCCACCAGCGCGGCCCGTATGGCCCCGCGACGGGACAGTCCTCGATTGCTCACTTTCTCGACCCTACCCCCGCAAACCGTGTATCCCGGACGCTGTAATGGTGGCGCAAGCCACTCGCTACAGGCTCACACCCACGGTCACGGGTTCGGGTTCCAGGCGAATGCCGAAGCGCTCAGCAACCCCGTCGCAAACCGTGCGGGCGAGGGTGACCAGATCGGTCGCGGTGGCCGCACCCCGATTGGTCAGCGCCAGCGTGTGTTTGGTCGACAAACGCGCTGGAGCCCCGTCGCCCGGAAAGCCCTTGGCGAAGCCGGCGCGCTCGATGAGCCAGCCCGCGGAGAACTTTACCCCGCCCTCGGCCGGATACGTGGGCACGGCCACGTCCGGGCCCACATGTGACGCGATCGCCGCGCGCACCCCCGCCACCTCCGCGTCCGGAATGACCGGATTGGTGAAAAACGAGCCCGCACTCCAGGTGTCGTGATCGTCCGGATCCAGCACCATGCCCTTACCCGCCCGCAACCGCAGCACCGCCGCGCGCACCAGCGCCGCCGGACGCGACTCGCCCTCGGCCGCGCCCAGCGCGTTCGCCAGCTCGCGGTAGCCGAGCGGGGCGCTGGAACCGTCGGCGCGCAGCCCGAATTCGACCGCCAGCACCACCGCCGCGTCGCTGTGCTTGAGAACCGAAGTGCGATAACCGAATCCGAGCTCGGCCGGCTCGGCCCAGCGGATCTCGCCGGTCGCACGGTCCAGCAACCGCACCCGGCGCAGCAAACTCGCCACCTCGACGCCGTACGCGCCCAC
Organism: Nocardia sp. JMUB6875; assembly: GCF_041154655.1. Lineage (NCBI taxonomy): Bacteria > Bacillati > Actinomycetota > Actinomycetes > Mycobacteriales > Nocardiaceae > Nocardia > Nocardia sp. JMUB6875. The sequence goes on along the minus strand of NZ_BAAFGR010000118.1, from coordinate 1,987 downwards.
GTTCTGCACCGGCGTCGCGCCCGCGGAACCCGGGATGCCGGACAGGCATTCGAGGCCGCCGAATCCGGCCTCGACCGTCGCGGCCACCACGGTGTCCCAGTTCGCGCCCGCCTCGGCGATCACCGAGTCCGCAGTGAACTCCACGCCCTCGGTCGCGATCCGCACCACTACGCCGTCGAAGCCCGCATCGGCGATGAGCAGATTGGAACCACCCGCGATGAGCAGCACCGGAATCCCGGCCGCGTCCAGCGCGCGCACGGTCGCCACCAGCGCATCGGTGCTGTCGCAGTCGGCGACGGTGGCCGGGCCGCCGACCCGCAGGGTCGTCAGCTCCGCCAGCGGCACGTCGGCCCGCGGCCGCGCGCCGGTCCCCGCCAACAGGTCCCGCAGGTCGTCGAAGGACACCACCCGAGAAGTACGCACAGGCACAGACGGTAGCCTGTCCGACCATGGCGACACCTCTGGCCTTCACCGCGCACTCGACCCATCCCATGGCCGCCGTGCGCGCGGCGTTCGCCGACCAGCAGTACTGGAAGGACCGCATCGAGGCGGTGGGCGGCCCGAACGCGCGCATCGAGAACCTCGTCATCGAGGGCGACAACGTGCGCGTCGACATGGTGCAGACGATTCCCGCCGAGGAACTGCCCAGCCAGATCACCGCGATCAAGCCGGACGGTCTGGTCATTCCGCGCACCGAGACCTGGCACGGCAGCGGCGGCACCGTCGAGGCGCACGTGGACGGCGCGCCCGCGAACGTGAACGGCACGCTCACGGTCACCGATGACGGCTCCGGCTCCACCTTCGTGGTCGACGCGTCCATCGAGGTGAAGATCCCGTTGTTCGGCAAGAAGATCGAGGCCGCCATCCAGGAGCACCTGCTGGCGCTGCTGGAGCGCGAGGCCGAGTTCACCGACAATTGGCTGAGTTCGCACTGACGGGGGTCGCCCGGCAGTAACCTGAGCGATCGTGGCCCGCCGACTCGACTACTCCGCGCGGTATCCGCTGCACACCACCCACGAGGTGTACGCGGCGATGATGAACCGTGAGCACTGGGATGCCCGCATCGAGGAACTGCGCAAGCATTCCCCGAACGACATCCTCGGCCTCGACTCCGGCGAGGACGGCATCACGGTCGAACTGCGGCACGTACTCCCGCGCGACCAGCTGCCCGATATGGCGCAGATGGTCGTGCACAAGGACATGGTGATCACCCGGCGCGAGACCTACGGGCCCTTCGGACCGGAGGTGACCGGCGAATACGTCGCCGAAATCCCCGGCAGCCCAGGCACTCTCGGCGGCACCATGCGCCTGTTCCCCACCGAAACCGGCTGCACGCTGCGCATCTCCTCGCACGCGCAGGTGAATGTGCCGTTCTTCGGGCGCAAGCTCGAACAGCTGATGCTGGTGAACCTGGTGGACCTGTTCCGCGCCGAGGCCGAGGTGACGAAGAACTGGCTGGATCAGCACTACCCCGTCGGCTGACCAAACCGATCGGGACGATCACCCGCGGCACCACCGGTATCAACAGACTGCGCCGCAGCGACCGGTGGCTCATGCACGACCCCTTGGTCGCCCAGAGGTTGCTGGATGCCTCCGACCCGCTCGTCGTCGATCTCGGTTACGGCGCCGCGCCTTTCACGACCCTGGAAATGGCGGCCCGTCTGCGCACCGTCCGGCCCGATCTGCGCGTGGTCGGCCTGGAAATCGATCCCGACCGCGTCGTCCCCGCCCGGGACGGCGTGGTCTTCGCGCGCGGCGGCTTCGAACTCGCGGGCCTGCGCCCCACCCTGGTCCGCGCCTTCAACGTGCTGCGCCAATACCCGGAATCCGCTGTCCCCGAAGCCTGGTCGACCATCCAGTCCGGCCTGGCCCCCGACGGCCTCCTCCTCGACGGCACCTGCGACGAACTCGGCCGCCGCTGCGCCTGGGTTCTCCTCGACCGCACCCACCCCCTGTCCCTCACCCTCGCCTGGGACCCCTTCACCGT